>JBKJMR010000150.1:0-17634 GCA_046596275.1 Bacteroidia bacterium
TTGATCAACAAGCAATCGCGCGTGCCTTCGTTTATCGTGATGCGCCCGGATGTAACTATTCCGACTTCCGCAATTTTTGAACGTTTACGCACACCATTAAAAATGGGATTAAACGACGGATGGCAGCTTCGCCGTTCTGATAAAGACAAAATTGGTTTTGTGCATTACCGTTTCGATCAAACCTATGCAGGAGTAAAAGTGGAGCAAGGCGAATACCTCGTGCACGAGCGAAATGGCCGAGTTGAAAGTGTGAATGGTATGTGGATAGATGGAATTGAAATTAATACTACAGCGGCATTGTCTGAAGCAGCTGCATTGCAATTCGCGATGGTCTACACCGGTGCGCAGAGTTACAAATGGCAGGATGTGGGTGAAGAAGCACATCTCCGTGAAATTAAAAATGATCCGGCAGCAACATGGTTACCAAAAGGCGAGCTCGTGATTGTATGCGCGAATAACGATGTGTACAAAAGAGATTTGCACCTTGCATGGAAGCTCGACATTTATGCAGCGTCGCCTGTGTCAAGAAAATATGTTTATGTAGATGCACAAACCGGTGCTGTCGTTGCAGTGAAAGAGCGCATGCATGATATTGATGTTCCTGCTACAGGCAGTACAATGTATAGCGGAACACAAAGCTTTACTTGTGACCAGGTAAATGCAAATAGTTATCGCCTGCGTGAAACCGCGCGTGGATTAGGTGTTCGCACATTAAACGCAAACAACAGCACAAACACTGCTGGTGCAACGGATTTTACAAATACTACAACAACATGGACCAGCACCGCAAACGATGATGATGCTGCGCGTGATGCACACTGGGGCGCTGAGCAGACGTATGATTATTTCTGGCTCGAGCATGGCCGCAATGGTTTGGACAATGCCGGTTTCCAGATGATCTCTTACGTGCATTATGATTCGAATTTAAATAATGCGTACTGGGACGGCTCTTCGATGAGTTATGGCGATGGTTCGCAGACACCGGGTGGATTTAATCCGCTTGTTTCCATTGATGTTTGCGGTCACGAATTCAGTCACGGCGTAACCGAGTTTACTTGCAACCTTGTTTACTCGTATGAATCAGGTGCGATGAATGAATCGTTCTCCGATATTATGGGAACAGCAATTGAATTTTATGCAAAACCTACCACAGCTGATTTTCTTATTGGCGAAGAGATCACTGTGAATGCTAATTCTGCTTTGCGCAATATGCAAAACCCGAACCAATTCGGCGATCCAGATACGTACGGCGGTACAAATTATTACACCGGCACTGCAGATAATGGCGGCGTTCACACCAACAGCGGCGTTCGAAATAAATGGTTTTACATTATGTGCCAGGGCGAAACAGGAACAAATGATCTTGGCGACAGCTATAATGTAACAGGTCTTGGTGTAACAAATTCAGCTGAGATCTGCTTCCGCGGACAAACAGTTTATCTCGTCAGCACTTCTGAATATGCAGATTGCCGTGTGGCGGATATTCAGTCTGCAATTGATATTTATGGCGCTTGCACACCGGAAGTAACTGCAACAACAAATGCATGGTATGCGGTAGGCGTTGGCCCGGCTTATTCCGCAGTTGTGAGTGCTGCATTTACTGCTGATATTCTTTCCTCATGCAATTTGCCATTGACAGTAAATTTCAGCAACAACAGTGTGAATGCAACAAATGCAACCTGGTATTTCGGTGATGCAACAACAAGCACTTCTTATTCGCCATCGCACACTTACACACAGCCCGGAACATTTTCGATTTCTCTTGCCGTCAACAGCGCTTGTGGTTTAGATTCAACCGTGCAGACGTCTTACATCACAATCAATCCGCCTGCTTCACCTACAGCAACAAACCAGAACAGCTGCAATCCTGCTTCTTTCACACTCACAGGAAGCGGAAATGGCACACTCGAATGGTTTGCCAACCCGACAGGAGGAACAGCGCTTGCAACAGGTAATTCATATACCACACCGTTGCTTAATAGCACAACTACGTATTATTTGCAAAACCAGGTGCCACAACCTCCGGGAAATGTTGGTCCGGTAAGCAATAGCTTTGGCACAGGCGGGCAACACAACAACACTTCGACACAATATTTAGAGTTCACCGTTCTTTCTCCGTGCACGCTTGCAACAGGTATTGTGAATGCAGGATCAACAGGGAATAAAACATTCCGCTTGTATGATAATGCAGGAAACCAGATCAGCACACACGTGGTTAATTGTCCAACGACAGGCGTTCAAAATGTAACGGTTAATATTCCGCTTACGCCTGGCACGTATCGTCTCGGCGGCACATCGATGAATCTTTACCGTAATAATTCCGGCGCGAGTTATCCTTATTCATTGAATGGCGTGATCAACATTACAGGCTCTTCTGCTGGCAGCGATTTTTATTACTACCTCTACAATTGGGGAATTACATTGCCGGCTTGCACAAGCGTGCGTACACCGGTTATCGCAACTATCGGCGCACCGAATGCATCATTCACAACAGCAGCGTACGATACACTTTGTTCCGGTCTTGGATTTATCACACTTAGCGGTGGAATTCCTGCCGGTGGTGTTTATTCCGGTCCGGGCGTATCGGGCGGAACATTCACTCCTTCCGTTGCAGGCGTTGGCACACACGTTATCACTTACACGTATACAGATTCTACGAATTGCACAGCAGTGCTCAATGCGCCTGTTGTAGTTGAAAATTGCCTTAGCATTTTCTCGCAGTATGAGAATAACGGAATTTCTGTTTACCCGAATCCTGCAAATAGTTTTGTAACAGTTGAATTACAATTAGGCACTTCGCAGGATGTGGAGATGAATTTGATTAATATGCTTGGACAAACCGTTTACACTTCGAAAGGCGAACAATCTGCCGGTGTTACAAAAGTGAGCATTAACACTGCTTTCATGCCACGCGGAATTTATCTGTTGCAGGTGAAAACAGAAAGTGGTGTCCAGGTTAAAAAAGTAGAATTGCAATAACAGAAAGCAAAACAGGAAAAGAAATAGAAAAACGGGAGCTGTTTGGTTCCCGTTTTTATTTAAATAATTGATTAGAAAACCATTTTACAAGGAACTGAAATGAAAAACATTCTTTACATCGCAGCATTCACAACAGCAATGATCTTTTCATCTTGCGAAAATACAGATGCGAATAAAACTGCAGAAGATTCAACTGATTTAGATGTGTTGACCAACTCACCTGGTGGTTCGAACGTATCCGTGATGCCGAAAGAAATGCATTCCGATTTAAACTTTACAGATGCAGATGGTAAAAAGCAAGGGAAATGGATCATCTATGGAAAGATGAGCGGAGATGCTGCATTTAATCCGACAGCAAAATTTGAAGAAGGCGATTACAAGGATGATTTGAAAGATGGTGAATGGACACAATACAATCCGGATGGAACTGTAAAGCGCACCATTAAATTCAGCGAAGGAAAAGAAGCGAAGTAATTACTGAACTTACTTTTTAATAATGGTTCCCGTTGCAGGTTCATTAAAAGCTGGCGACGTTGCAGAAAACCGATACGAGTTTTCGCCTGTAGAAGTGATCGTGACGGTAAGCACTTTTATTTTCTTCCAGTTCTTCTTGTCGCCCTTCACGGTAGTTTTTACCAGCCGCAACTGGTACGTGCAATCGCTGATCCACGTAACGCTCATCTTCACATATTTTCCTGTGGCCGGATCTGTTTCTATTTGAAATTTATCATCGCGTGTAATGATGATGTTCGGCTGGTTCTTTACATAAAAAGTACCGGTGCGGAATTGTTTGCATTCTGCGGCAGTGGGTTCTTGTGCGGATAGGGTTGATGTTGTGAAGGCGGAGAAAAGGAGTAGGAGGAGGAAGGTGAATTTTTTCATTGGGTGAGTGGGTTGAAGGTGGAATAGGTATGACGAAATGGACATGTTTTGAGAAGAGAAACTATTCATGCAGCATGGAAATTTATTGTGCAAAAAAGATACGGAATTCCCAGGTTTTTTTCGTGGCAAAATTCTGCAACAATTAGCAACATCAATTTAGTTTCACACCCCCCAACAAAAAAGGCGATCATCACGACCGCCTTCCTTTTCATCATTACTATTTTTATTTTCCTCCAACGAGTCACACTCCCATCCCATCGAATTGTCAGACCGAGTGTCTCGTCAGAAAAAATACCTAATCACAAAAAAATATCTATTCTGACGAGATGTATCGAGGTCACTTCCCATGACACTGCTTATACTTCTTACCTGATCCACACGGACAAGGATCATTCCTTCCGATCTTCGGATCAATGCGAACTACTTGCTGCACTTTTTCCTGCTGCGGAGGCATTGGCGGAGGTCGTTGTCCACCACCTTGCTGCTGCTGTTGTTGTGGCTGTTGCGGACCACCACCAACTTCTTCGCGGGTAGTTTGCAATTTCGGCTGACGAACAGGCGCACGCTGACGCGCTTCCTGGATTTGATTGCCGTCGTTGTTCGGAAGATTTGCTTTGAACAAAAATGCCACAAGCTCACGATTCGTTTCATCCACCATTCGTTTGAAAAGATCGAACGATTCGAATTTGTAAATGAGCAACGGATCTTTTTGTTCGTACACCGCGTTCTGAACAGAAGTTTTCAAATCATCCATCTCGCGCAAATGTTCTTTCCATGCATCATCGATCATCGCGAGGATAGCGCCTTTTTCAAATGTCAGCACAAGCTCGCGGCCTTTTGTGTCGTACGCTTTTTTCAGATTGGCAACAACTTGCAATGTTTTGATACCATCAGAAATCGGTGTGACGATGTTCTCATATTGCGCACCCTGATTTTCATAAACTTCTTTAATCGTCGGGAACATTTTCGCAGCAAGTCCTGCCGATTTTTCTCTGTAATAGTGGAAAACCTGGTCGCTGATCTGCTCAGAAAGTTCACGTGTTCTTCCTTTTAAGAATTCATCTTCTCCCACCGGCGCTTCCATTCCGAAAACGCGGATCATGTCTAATTCAAATTGTGCGAAGTTCTGGCTCTCGTGATTATTTGTAACGATGCTGTCCACAACATCATTCATCATATTTGAAATGTCGAGCTGCAAACGTTCACCGAACAAAGCATTGCGACGACGCTTGTAAATTACTTCGCGCTGTGCGTTCATCACATCATCATATTCGATCAACCGCTTACGGGTGCCGAAGTGATTCTCTTCCACTTTCTTCTGCGCACGCTCAATGGAATTTGAAATCATCTTGTGCTGGATCACTTCTCCTTCTTCCAAACCAAGACGATCCATCAATCGCGCAATTCTTTCTGAGCCGAATAAACGCATCAAATCATCTTCAAGCGAAACAAAGAACTGTGAAGAACCCGGATCACCCTGACGACCTGCACGACCACGCAGCTGTCTGTCAACACGACGAGACTCGTGGCGTTCGGTACCAACAATTGCAAGACCACCGGCTTCTTTTACTCCCGGCCCAAGCTTAATATCTGTACCACGACCAGCCATGTTGGTAGCGATCGTAACTGTTCCTGCCATACCGGCTTCCTGTACAATTTCAGCTTCCTTCTGGTGAAGTTTCGCGTTAAGTACATTGTGTTTGATGTTGCGCAGCTTCAACATACGGCTAAGCAACTCGGAAATTTCTACTGATGTTGTACCAACAAGAACTGGTCGTCCTGCTGCCACACATTTCGCGCATTCCTCGATAACAGCATTGTATTTTTCACGTTTGGTTTTGTAAACCATATCCTCTTCATCCTTCCGGGAAATATTCCGGTTAGTAGGAATGGTTACAACATCCAATTTGTAAATCGTCCAGAACTCCTGTGCTTCAGTTTCAGCAGTACCGGTCATGCCCGAAAGCTTGTGATACATTCTGAAATAATTCTGAAGTGTAACCGTCGCATACGTTTGTGTCGCAGCTTCGATCTTCACATTTTCTTTCGCTTCAATCGCCTGGTGTAATCCGTCAGAATAACGGCGACCATCCAATACACGACCTGTTTGTTCATCAACGATCTTCACTTTTCCATCGCCAACGATATATTCATCATCACGTTCAAATAAACAATATGCTTTAAGCAATTGCTGCATCGAGTGAACGCGTTCCGATTTTACGTTGTACTCAAGAATGATCTGCTCTTTTTGAAGCAAACGTTCTTTCTCATCAGGAAATTGTTTTTCCAATTCCGAAAGCACAAGAGAAAGATCAGGAAGAATAAAGAAGTTGTGATCTTCTGCTGTGTTAGAGATAAGATCAATTCCTTTTTCAGAAAGTTCGATGGTGTTATGTTTTTCATCAATGACAAAAAACAATTCAGCATCCACTTTATGCATTTCACGCTGGTTATCCTGCAGGTAAGTGCTTTCTGTTTTCTGAAGCAAAGCACGAACACCGGGCTCACTTAAAAATTTGATCAGCGCTTTATTCTTCGGAAGTCCGCGGTGGCAACGAAGCAATTTCATTCCACACTCTTTTTCCTTCTCTTTATCTTTTTGAATTTCCGGGAATAATTTTTTCGCGTCGGAAAGAATTGTATTTACATACGTACGCTGTGCAGAAACCAACTTTTCAACTTTTGGTTTTAATTCACCGAACATATGATCATCACCTTTCGGAGTCGGACCGGCAATGATAAGTGGCGTACGCGCATCATCAATCAATACAGAATCGACCTCATCGACAATTGCATAATGATGTTTGCGTTGTACTAATTCACCGGGCTCACGCGACATATTATCACGGAGGTAATCAAAACCGTATTCGTTATTTGTTCCGTAAGTGATGTCGGCTAAATAAGCTTTCCGGCGGGAAGTGGAATTCGGCTCATGCAAATCGATGCAATCAACAGTGAGTCCGAGGAATTCAAACAATGGCCCGTTCCATTCCGCATCACGTCGTGCGAGGTAATTATTTACGGTTACCAAATGCACTCCGCGAGCAGGAAGCGCATTGAGGTAAACAGGAAGAGTAGCAACGAGTGTTTTTCCTTCACCGGTAGCCATCTCAGAAATTTTCCCCTGGTGCAAAACAATTCCACCGATAAGCTGAACATCGTAATGGATCATGTTCCAGGTTACTTCATTGCCGGCAGCATCCCAGGTATTTTTCCAGGTTGCTTTATCACCGTCGATGATCACATTCTTTTTGCGCACTGCAAGATCGCGATCATGTTGCGTTGCAGTAACTACGAGTTCTTTGTTCTCAGTAAAACGTCGTGCAGTTTCTTTAACAACAGCAAATGCTTCAGGTAAAATTTCAAGAAGAACTTCTTCAATACGTTTCACCATTTTTTTCTCCAGCGCATCGATCTCGTTGAACATTTTTTCCTGTTCTTCAATATCTACGCCTTCAGCTTCTGCAGCTGCTTTGAGCGAATTTATTTCGTCTTGCTCTTCTTTTACGAATTCAGCAATACGCGCGCGAAACTCCTGCGTTTTATTGCGGAGCTCATCGTGGGAAATGGATTTATACGAATCGAAAAAATCGTTGATCTTCTTAACGTAAGGAGTAACTTCCTTTACATCGCGCTCGGATTTCGATCCGCCGAAAATTTTGGAAATTGATTTACTTAATGATTCAAACATGGCTTAAATGGAATTTATAAGAGGATAAGCCTCTTTTTTAAGGGATTCAAAAGTAATGAATTATCAGGTGGAGAAAATGCAGTTGCATATATAAGTCGGGGCAACGCTTTCACACTAAGGAAAGTTTGTTCCGCAAAAATCAAGCTGCTGAAAAATAGGCTATTCCCTTTTAAGCCAGGAGCGGATCTCTTCGTAGTGCAACCGTTTCACCGATTTGCTGAAGACTTCCGAGTAGAAAGAAGAATTATTTACACCCGCAATAAAAACAGCAGGGTGATGAAGAGAAATATCGTGAGAAGAAAAAGCGAGGTGAAGACTTTCAAGAATGTTCTTTGCTTGGCCGGCATCGCTAACCACCACGCGCAGCTCGTTGATGTTACGTCTTGAAAGTTCGTACCCTTTAACAGAAAGCTGCTTTGTAATTTCCGTCGCGTTCACCGGCGACATACATGCGAATAGGAGCACACACCCGGTCAAAGTGACGAGGAAAGGAAATTTTGATTTCCCGTGTGTATGTTTTCTGCTCAGCATAATAATCAGTTGAAATTACAAAGCAATTTTCATTCCGCAACCCGTAATCTGCCATTGTTGCGGGAAATGTGGAATCCTCGTTGGGAAATGGCAGAGAAAGTGACGCTCACTGACAATTCATTCTTACAGGACCGAACAAGAAACAAGGGAACCTTTCGAGTCCCCTTGAGTTATGATATTGTTCAGAAAAGTATTCCCGCTTGTAAAATTGACGGGAGAGAATGAAATTTAATACTCATCCTCATTAAAGAAGAAGTCTTCCTTGGTCGGGTAATCCGGCCAGATTTCTTCAATTGTTTCATAAGATTCGCCTTCATCCTCAATTTCCTGGAGGTTTTCAATCACCTCCATCGGCGCGCCTGAACGAATGCCGTAATCAATCAGCTCTTCTTTCGTAGCAGGCCAGGGAGCGTCTTCGAGATATGATGCAAGTTCGAGGGTCCAATACATAGCACTAAAAGTTTATTTGATGTTATTAAACGTGGAATCCGGAGGTTTCTTGCAAGAATTGCCCCAAATTTTCCGGGTACTGTAATTTCTGCAAAAGTATAAATATCTGCACCCGTTCGACCATCTGCTGATAATTTTTACTAATGATTATTTAATTGAAAGTCAGGCAGTTGAATAAAATATTAACAAAAGTAAGGTTTGGCATAGGGTAGAAGAAGTAAACAAATGTTAAGGAGGGGGAGAAATTTAACTTTTCTATAAGCATCTCAACCGGCTATTCGCTACAAGTCCGGACCATGAAGTCAAGCGCAGCGCGTACTTCGTGGTCCGGGCTTTCCGCTGCTATCCGGCCTGGTTAGAGAAATTTTCTCATTTACGATTACCCATTTTGTCTCTCGTTCCCTTTTGGCGTCCCACGTCTCTTTTGTCGTCCCGCGTTCCTTTTCTCCCGTCCCGCGTCCCCTTTTTTTTCCGTCCCTTTTCCTTCACATCCTCGGCTCCCACGGAATTTCTTTCGCCCCAAGGTCCATCGACAATTTTCTCGAAAGCGTAAATAAATAATCCGAAAGGCGGTTCAGGTAATGGATCACCGTTTCATCTACCGGGGAAGTTTCTGTCAGATGGATCACACATCTTTCTGCGCGGCGGCAAATACATCTTGCAATATGACAATGCGAAACAATTTCATTTCCTCCCGGCAGCACAAAACTTTTCATCTGCGGCAGCACCAAATCCATTGCATCAATTTCTTTTTCAAGCAGGGTGACATCCATCTCTTTTAATTCCGGCAGTTTCATTTTCGATTTTTCAGGATCAGCCGCAAGCAAAGAGCCAATTGTAAATAAACGATCCTGCACTTCTATGAGTATTGTTTGCACATGCGCATCAGCAATCGTATCACGCAAAAGCCCGATCCAGGAATTTAATTCGTCAACAGTTCCATACGCTTCAATGCGGATATGATGTTTCGGGACACGCGTTCCTCCTATGAGAGAAGTTTGTCCTTTGTCGCCGGTTTTGGTGTAAATTTTCATGAGGGAACGAATTACGAATGAAGGCGAATTTACGAAGGGAACGAATTACGAATGAAGGCGAATTTACGAAATCGTGGGAACGAATTACGAATCAAAACGAATTTACGAATGATAAAAGGGAACGAATTACGAATGAAGGCGAATTTACGAAATCGTGGGAACGAATTACGAATGAAACGAACTTACGAAAAGCAAAAGAAAGAATTAAAATCGAACCACGAAACGCATTAAGCACATACACACCTCGATTCGTACATTCGCCTTCATTCGTAATTCGTTCCCCCGTATTAATGCTCCATATTCAAAGAAATCTTAACCTCACGAATATCTGTATTCAAAAAATCATTCTCCACCAATCCATCTTTCACCCTTACAATTCTATGCGCGTATTTTGCAATATCTTCTTCGTGCGTTACTACAATGATCGTGTTGCCGTGTTTGTGAATGGTTTCGAATAATCCCATGATCTCCACTGATGTTTTCGAATCCAGGTTTCCTGTTGGCTCATCAGCGAGAATAATTGCAGGATCATTCACCAGCGCACGTGCAACCGCAACACGCTGACGTTGTCCACCCGAAAGCTCATTCGGCCTGTGCAGCATCCTGTCTTTTAATCCAACCTGCTCCAACGCATGTTCCGCTTTTTGCTGGCGTTCTGCTTTCGAAATCCCGGCATATACTAATGGCAGCATTACATTTTCCAATGCCGATTGACGCGGAAGCAAATTGAAAGTCTGAAATACAAAACCGATTTCTTTGTTTCGCACTTCAGCCAATTCATTATCGCTCATGCGCGCAACTGAAAGTCCGTTAAGCACATATTCTCCGCCCGAAGGTGTATCCAAACAACCGAGAATATTCATCAGCGTAGACTTTCCTGATCCCGAAGGGCCCATCAACGCAACGTATTCATTTTTGAAGATCTTCAATGAAATGTCACGGAGCGCATAAATAGTTTCGCTTCCCAGGTTGTACACACGGGAGATGTTGCTGAGAGAAATTATTTCATTTGCCATGAAGTATCAAAGGTAGCCACAGATTACGCAGATTACGCAGATATTTGCGCAAATAATCTGCGAAAATCTACGAAATCAGAGGCTAGAATTTTAGCACAAAATGCTCTATCTCTTTTTGCTCGGCCCTGAAAAAAACCAAACCGAAATGAAAAAGATCAAGCGTTAAACGCACTTGCGAATGTGCTTTGATCTTTTCCCACGCACTTTCCATTTCTTCCGACCAGTGAATATCGTCGAAGATGAAAAGTGTATCATTATGAATAAACGGAAGGCAGGTTTCGAAATATTCCAGCGTTGGTTTTTCTCGGTGATTGCCATCGAAGAAAACGTAATCTACTTTTCCAAGATCGTTTAATGCGTCAGTCAAAGTTTTAGAAAAATCACCAGTGCGAATATCTACGGCCAGATTATATTTCTGAAAAGCAGTTTTGGCAATTGCTGCAACTTCTGGACAACCTTCCAGTGTAATGAAGGTCGAAAAATTTGTTGCGGAAGCTTCATGCAATGTGGTAATGCCAAGAGATGTTCCCAGTTCAAGCATTTTTTTTGGCTGAAATCTTTTTACAATACGATGAAGCAAAAATCCTTGTGGCGGTAGCTTTGCTGCTTTCGATGCGATGTCAGCAATTTTTCGCGGACCGGAATTTCCTGTGCCGAGGTCTGTAACATTAATAATGGAATTGTTGACGCGACATTCAGTTCGCCATTCTTCAGCGATGTTATCAGAAATATCTTCCTGCCGGTTTTTAGGAAATGTTTTTGTAACGAGATCAAAAACAAACGGCGAATGCACACCATGTTTACCTACCGCCTTGTTGCGATAAGATAAATACGCTTTTAAATGGTGAAGTGCAGACATTTTATTTGCTACTCGTGATCATCCATTCCGTTCTGCGATTCATCTGCCTGTGCTCAGGAGTATCGTTCGCAACTTTAGGTTTGGTATCACCATAACCTTTATAAGTCATTCGCGAAGCATCAACTCCGTTTGCCGCCAGGTAATCATAAACTGATTTTGCGCGGTTTGTAGAAAGTGTAAGATTGGATTTCTTATCACCTACATTATCGGTGTGTCCCGACAATTCAATTTTAACTTTCGGATTAGCCTTTAGCCAACTCGCCATTTTATCCAGCTCGGCTTTCGATTCAGGCTTGAGATCATATTTTCCTGTTTCAAAAAATACATTTTTCAATTCCCCTCGCACACTATCCCCAATCGGTTGCAACGGAACATCCATACGAAACGGTTTGCTTGCGTCGGTTACTTTTTTCAGCTCGAAATGGTCAGAGTAAAAAGTATAACCTGCGGCATTCACATTCAATGCATAATTTTCATTGACAGGAAGACAAACTAAAAATTCACCGGTAACCGCATCAGAAAAAGAAGTGATAACTGTTTTTCCTGTTGAAAGATTTATCAATTCAAAAGAAGCATTTCCAACCGGCTGCAATGTTTTTTTATTGAACGTTTTGCCTTTCATAAACGTCACAGGAACCGGCTGAAATTCTTTCGGAAGATTGAACATATAAATATCCTGGCAACCTACAGATCCTTTTCTGTCGGAAGAAAAATAGGCAACTTTTCCTGCGCCATTTACGATCATTCCGCTTTCATCACCTTCTGTATTGATCGGGTAACCCATATTGACAGGCGTGCCCCATTTTCCGGTAACAGTATCGCGGCGACAAATATAAATATCAAGTCCGCCCATTCCTGTTAATCCGTCAGAAGCATAATAAAGCGTTTGATTATCGGGGTGAATATAAACCGCTTCTTCATTACCTGGTGTGTTTACTCCGGCACCTAAATTTATTGCAGGCCCCCATTTTCCGTCATTACCTAAAACAGCCATCCAGATATCTGCTGATCCGAATCCGCCCTTGCGATGTGAAACAAAATAAAGTGTTTTACCATCCGAAGAAAACGAAGGTTGTGAATCCCACGAAACAGTATTTACAGGTGCACCAACATTTTGTGGTTTAGACCAAACGCCGTTTACTTTCTGTGAAAAGAAAATATCACAAGAGCCGAAACCTACTTTTCCATTTCCGTACCCATCATAACCTGCGCATGCAGCAAAAAATAAAAATCGTCCATCAGCAGATAAGCTTGGCGCACCTTCATTATCATCGGGCGTGTTGATCGGCATTCCTAAGTTTTGTGCAACGCTCCAATTTCCGCTTTCATCTTTATAGCTGATGTAAAAATCTTCCTGACCTTCAACCATTATTCCTGTATTCACATTTCTTGTTTGCACATTTCGCGTGAATAAAAACGTTCCATCGTCTGCAGTAACATTCGGAAAATATTCGCAGCCTGCAGTATTCATTGCTTCACCCATATTGATCGGGTTGAATGGTACCGGGTGTGCGAGCGCATTCATAGCGAAATTGCAATTGGCAAGACCTTGCTGCGCGGATGCAATAGTATTCGGTGAAGCATTCGGGCGATGCGTATCGAGATACGTTTGAAAATCTTTTTTCGCATCCGCATATCTTCCCAGGTTTAATTCTGCCATCGCACAATCGTAATAGCTGCTCGGAAAAAAAGTCGGATTGATAGCGAATGCTTTTTTAAACTGGTCGATTGCCTGCGCCCATTTACGTTCCGACATCAGCAAATTCGCTTCAAGCGTATAAGCTTCCACAAAACCAGGATCTTCTTTTTTCGCGATCTCAAGCTGCTTGTACGCATTCGGCATATCATAGATCTCCGCATAATCCATCGCCATGAAATAGGCCTTCTCTGCTTTTTTCGACTTAGTAGAAATCGCACCAGTAGGCTGCGCCTTGCATGTAATAGAAAAGCAGATGATCGAAAGCAGGAGAATGAGTTTGTTCATGAGAAAAGGTGATTGGTTGAAAGTGTCCGCCGCGGCGGAGGTGATTGGTTGATGGTGATTAGTGATTGGTAATTAGTGATGGGTGATTGGTGATTGGTAATTAGTGATTAGTGATTGGTAATTAGTAATTTGTGGTAATAGTTGATGACCTTTAACCAATCACCTTTAACCAATCACCTCTATGGTATATTCATGAATTTATGCGTTTGCAATGAAATATTCCACTTCGGATTTTTCATTACATAATCAATGATCAATGGTGTCATTTCAGTTGCGCGGCTCCATTCGGGTTGCAAATAAAGCAGCGTATTTTTTTCAAGCATAGCAGCATTTTCTTCCGCCCACCTGAAATCATCTTTGTTGTATACAATCACCTTCAATTCATGTGCCCTTTTGAAATTTTCAGGCTTCGGAGGTGAAGTTTTTTTCGGCGAAAGACAAACCCAATCCCATTCGCCTGTAAGTGTATACGCTCCTGACGTTTCGATGAAGGTTAATATTTCATGCCGTTTTAATTCTTTCGTTAAATAATCCAAATTAAATGCCGAAGGTTCGCCGCCGGTTACCACAACAGCCCTTGCAGGATATTGCAAGGCGTGCTCAACGATCAGATCCGCAGAAGTCAGCGGGTGTGTATTTGCGTCCCAGCTTTCTTTCACGTCGCACCAATGACAACCAACATCACACCCACCAACACGAATAAAATACGCAGGCTTCCCGGTATGAAATCCTTCACCTTGTATCGTATAAAACTCTTCCATCAGCGGCAGAATTTTACCTTCGTCAAGCAAGTTTTGCTGAACGGAATCGAGCGTTGCGGGGATGATGTTACCTGTATAAGTCATTGGTAGGCGTAAAGGTACAAAGAGTGCGAGGTTTTAATGTGGAATGTGAAAAACGAGGTTATTTCATCCTTCCTTCATGGTAATAAATTGTGAATCTTTGCTATTAATTTATCAATAATATATTAATAGCCTTGCCCTATGAGCAATAGAACCCCTGCGGAAATACTTCCAATTGAAGTAATTATGAATAAAATTTATTTGATTCGCGGTCAAAAGGTGATGATTGATAGAGATTTGGCGGAATTATACGGTGTAGAAACAAGACGTCTTAAAGAACAAGTAAAAAGAAACATAGAGCGTTTTCCGGAGCATTACATGTTTGAGCTTACTACCCAGGAGAATGAAATCTTAAGGTCGCAAAATGCGATCTTAAGACATGGAGAACATTCCAAATATCTTCCTTACGCTTTTACGGAGCACGGTGTTCTGCAACTTTCAAACGTTTTGAAGAGTAGACAGGCAATTATTGTTAGTATAAGGATCATTGATGTTTTTGTGAAATTGCGCGAGATGCTTGCGAACCATTCTGAATTGCGAATCGAAGTTGAAAAAATCAAAAGAAAACTGGACAACCACGATAAAAACATGGAAGTCGTTTTTCAATATTTGGACGAGTTATTAGATAAAAAAGATAAGCCAGAAGTCCGGGTTAAAATTGGTTATAAAGTTCAAAAGAAAAAACCGCAAGCTAAGCGCCCGAAAAAAACATCAAAGAACTAATTCACCTACTTTTAGCTTAATGAAATTCAATCACCCGATTCCTATTTACACAATTCACCTTCTTTTTTTGGTGATGCTGTTAATGTTGGGGCGACACGCACCTATCGGCGATTGGGGAAATTATTATTACGGCGCACAGGCAAACCTGGCTGGTTACAAAACGCTGATCTACGATCCTGCTCTCTTTAACTATTATGTTGAAGCGCAAGGCGAAAAAGCATTCCTCAGCTACACCCAGGTTCCGCCATTAAGCCTGGCGATTTATTTTCCATTTACTTTTTTAAAAGTCGGTATCGCTAAGCTTGTATTTAGTTGCTGCACCTATTTGCTTTGCACCTTTTCAATTACACAACATTTCAAAAAATTGCAAATTGATTTACGATGGTCATTGCTTTTACCGCTATTATTTTTCCTTCCGTTCAGAAGCAATGCCGACCTGGGACAATCCTATTTTTTATTGGTTGCACTTCTTGCCGGCGGATGGCTCGCTCGTGAAAATAAAAAATGGATTCTTGCTGCTTTTCTATTTGCATTTGCAATTCATTTGAAAATTTTTCCTGCCATTGTATTGCTTTGGTTTCTCGTGGAGAAAGACTGGAAAATGTTCGGTGCGACAGTTGCTGCTGTTGTGTTTCTTTTTGCTGCAAGCTTGCCTTTTGTCGATTTGGAAATATGGAAGTATTATGGAATAGAAATTTTACCGCGATTGGCAAAAGGAGAAATTACGAATACGTATACGACAAATTATCAAAGTGTTCAAGTGTTATTAAAGCAGTTTTTTGTTCCGGATGAATTACACAATCCAAATGCACCATTTAATTCAACAACACTTTTTCAATATGGAAATATAGTTTGGTCAGGAATTGTTTTGGTCGTTGCCTTTCTTTTTTCGTTTGATAAAAAACAGACTTCGTTCCTGCGTTTTTCCATTTGGTTAACAGCCGGAATATTGATCAGCGGTTACGGAAGCACGTACGGATTATTGCTATTGATCTTTCCTGCAATTGCAATAATTAACCATGCAACATTAAGCCGTAATGCAAAAATTGTGTTGTTGCTTTTAATCTTGCTCGTTTGCAACATTCCCATTTTGTGGATCATGAAATTTGCTTTTCCCATTTGTTTCCTGCGATTAATATTGATTGTAATTCTGTTTGCCGGATTAATTTATGCTTTTCGTCCGCAGTGGAATAAGCTGGCATTAATTGCATTCTTAATTCCGTTTTTCTCCTTGCTGAATGGCAGAACGAAAGAAGACGGAAGCAGCTATTTGCTCAATAAAGAGCCCTCACTTTTAATCACGCATTTTTTTGAGAACCTGGAAGAAAATAAAATTCAATATTCGTACTGGGATAGTAATGGGATGCAAAAAGGAGAGGTTATTTTTCCCGAAACTATGAGGTATGTTGAAGGAGCTTTTTCTTTAGGTAAACACCAAATACATTGTAAAGGAAAGGAGTACTATTTTCCTGGTGAACAAATTGCACAGCCTTTATTGATCAATGGAAAAACGCTTTTGTATTTATCGGATAAAAATCGCGGTGTTGGATTTTATTCCATACGCAGCATGGAAATCCGCTAACCTTTTTTCAACCAGCCGATAATTGCAGGCGGAAGCCATTTACGCGCAATGTTTTTTCGCAATTCATTTCCCGACTTCCTGTTCAACGTCGAAAAAATGGTATCAATTTCATTCGCATTCATTTTCGTAAATGTGGTTAGCAGGTACTGTGAAATGCTGAGATAACCCTTGTGCGCTAACAATAATGCTGCTTTTAATGCGCGTTCACTTTGTGCATTTTCAGGAAGCAAATTCATATTGTAAACGTAAATCGCATCACCGCCACTTGCAGCACGCGGGTTTTCAATCAAACTATTATTGGTCTCGACCGGCGAAAAAGCATGTTGATTGATTTTATAATCCACCAATAAAAATCCTGCATTGCGAAGAAACTGATCGATCGTGGAAAACGGCGGTTGAAACGCATACATCGGCTGCATATTCACTTCCACTTCAATAATGCCGATGCGTTTGTTTTTAATTAATTCAGCAGCGCCGTTTAAAATTTCGAGCTCTGTTCCTTGTGTATCCAGCTTTAAATAGTCAATGGTATTCTCATTGAACATTGCATCAAGCGTAACGCAATCGATTTCTAACGTTTGCTCCATTTCAAATCCTGCAATCCACTGATCAGCCTTCGCCATCTTTCCGAAATGTTTCCTGAATTCTTCCCTGTCAAAAGAAAGAAGCGAGCTGAAGCTGCGGTTGCGTGTAAGATGAAATTTTCTTTTTCCTCCAACAGAAGAAAGCGCAAATGCATGAACGATATAAGAAGCGAAAGGTGATTTAATATTCTTCAACGCATTTGCTTCTTCTGCATCGGGTTCAAATGCATGAACGCTTAACCATTTCGAAAGATGTTGGAAGTCGACAAAACCATTTCGTGCGCCGGCATCAACAAGCGTAATTGGATTTTTTTCCAGAAGAGAAATTATCGGATCGGGGAGCGCCATTGTATTATTCCCGCAACGCATCAATCGCCAGCCACGCCATCAATCCCATTCCTGTTTCCAATGCTTTTTCATCAATATCAAAAACAGGTGTATGAACTCCTGCTGTAAATTTTCCATCAGGCGATGAAG
>JBKJMR010000020.1:0-6673 GCA_046596275.1 Bacteroidia bacterium
CATTGTCAGACTGAGTGTTTTTCGAATGAAATATAATTGGAATTGGAAATACCCAATTCGAAAAATGTATCGAAGGCGACAAGAGAGAACTTTTCATCGCAAGGTCTGATCAGGAAATCTCTCCATTGTCAGACTGAGTGTTTTTCGAATGAAATATAATTGGAATTGGAAATACCTAATTCGAAAAATGTATCGAAGGCGACAATAGCCAAGGCGACAAACAAGTTATTTAATCTCCTGGCACAATTCCACCAGCACCCCGTTCGAACTTTTCGGATGGAGGAAGCAGACCAATTTATTATCGGCGCCTTTTTTGGGTTCTTCATTCAGCAAAATAAATCCTTCTTCTTTCAGGCGTTTCATCTCCGCATAAATATCCGTTACATCAAAAGCGATGTGGTGAATGCCTTCGCCTTTTTTAGCAATGAATTTTGCGATCGGACTTTCGGGATTTGATGCTTCGAGCAATTCTATTTTGCTTTCGCCGGTTTTAAAAAAAGAAGTGATCACGCCTTCACTTTCCACTGCTTCCGATTTATACGGGGCTGTTCCAAGCAGTTTGGTAAAAAGATCATTTGACTTTTCAATATTTAAAACTGCAATGCCGATGTGTTCGATCTTATTCATGGTACAAGTGTAAAAAAAACAATCCCGCTTTTAGGGCGGGATCGTAGTTAAATTTTATATCGGAGCTTATTGTTTGAAGAATTCGCCAACTGAATTATCGTAGTTGAGGAAGTATCCGCCTTTTGCAAGTCCTGTTACGTCAATCGTGCCTCCGAAACCTTTCTTCACAATATTTCCATACTGATCGTAAATTTCCCAGAGTGTTTCACCACCTTCAAATGTGATCTTGTCT
Source organism: Bacteroidia bacterium (assembly GCA_046596275.1). Classification (GTDB taxonomy): domain Bacteria; phylum Bacteroidota; class Bacteroidia; order Palsa-965; family Palsa-965. The sequence goes on from JBKJMR010000020.1 coordinate 860, forward strand.
TTCGCTTTTACCGGGTAGAATTTGATCGCTGCTTTTGTAGAAGTACATTTTGCAACACCCGAAGTGCGTGCTTGTCCGCTGTAATCAACCTGTTTTACACGGAACTGATTTTCGCCTGAGTGAGTAACGACTTTAAAAGTGTAATTGTTTGGTCCTGTTGTTCCTAATCCGTCTACCTCGCCCACTTTCACCCATTTATTCCAGCGGTATTGTTCCACAACAAAAGTAAGCTTGCCTTGTTCGCCTGTCGTTTTCCACTTCAGCATTTCATCTGCACAGTTGATCGAAATATCTGCAGCTGTAGTAACGAAGGTTGATTTTGGCTTTAAAACTTCGGGGTTGAGCACCTTTGGTTTGCAATCGTCTTTATGGAAGATCTTGATTGTAACCGCGTCGCCGATCTTCAGCTGAAAATTGCGAAGGTCAACTTCAAATGCGCTTGAACCGATCTCATCTGTAGTTACCTGGTCGTTTACACGCACCTCGTAAACACAGAAACCAACTCCGCCACTTGCGAATGGATTTTGCACATACACGTTCTTACCCTGATACGTGCCTTCCAGCAAAATCATGGATTGGGAGTAGCCTTTCAGCACAAGCAGAAGGGCGATTGACATCAGCAGCAGTAGTTTCTTTTTCATCGTGGAGTGTGCAGATAGGGGGAGCACCTCTGGAATTTGACGGGCAATATTAATAATGTTAAAGGACAAATTAAAATAAAAGGTGAAGATTTTTCGATAAAAGCACTTTTTGGTTCGCTAAGTTCGCGTGCAATCGGCTCCTAAACGCATGAAAATAGGGCTATTGAAGAGGAAAAATGCCCTGAAAAATGATTTTATTTATTATTGTATAGTTTGGATTTTCTTAAAAAAGACTATCCTTAACGACGAATTTGTATCTTCGCCCGATAGATTAGCTCTAAAACCCGTTATCATTTTATATTATGAGAAAACTACTCCTGTTTCTCCCTTTTGCATTCCTGGCGGTTTCCTGTGGCAATAACGGAAACACCGGCACTACACGTAAAGAAGGAAATGGCGGGCGAATGTACGGAGGAACACTTCGTTTCAATGAAACGGATAAGCTCCAGACACTTTTCCCGATTCTTATAACAGACGCGATCTCCTCACACGTTGCTTCACAGGTATATGAAGGACTTGTAAAATTTGATCCGCGCACATTACGTATCATTCCGAGCATTGCTGAAAAATGGGAGATTGATACTGCAGGAACGCTGTATACTTTCCACCTGCGCAAGGATGTAAAATTCCAGGATGACGCATGTTTCCCGGAAGGAAAAGGCCGCCTTGTTACTGCTGAAGATTTTAAATATTCATTTGAAATGCTTTGCCGTAATAATCCGAACAACGCCAACTTCATGACTTCTTTTAAAGGTCGTGTTGTAGGTGCGACCGACTTTTACAACGCAGGTCAAAATTCAAAATCAGGTTCGCTTTCCGGAGTTAAAATTGTTGATGCACACACCATCCAGATTCAATTAGAGAAGCCCGGCATTTCGTTCCTTAGCATTCTCGCTAATCCTTCTGCCAGCGTTATTCCGCATGAAGCGATTGAAAAATACGGCGATAAAATGCACGTCGGAACCGGTCCTTTTATGGTTTCAAATATTGCGAACGACACTACCTTCCTGGTTTTAGTCCGCAACCCTGAATATTATGGTTCTGATTCGCTTGGCAACAAACTTCCTTTCCTCGATTCAATCAAAATTTCTTACATCGATAATAAAAAAGAAGAGTTAGATCTTTTTCAGCAGGGACAATTGGATTTCGTTTGGGGCTTGAGTTCTGAAGCAGTAAAAACATTTGTGCCGCAGGTAATTTCTGATTTCGAACAGAAGCCGCCGAAATTTCTTCTCGATCATTCTTCGGAGTTCGTTACACAGATGTACCAGTTCAATACAACTCGTCCTCCGTTTGATGATGTGAGAGTTCGCCGCGCATTCAGCTATGCCATTGACAGAAACCACATTGTAGATGAAGTGCTCGCACGTGAAGCTTATGGTCCGGGATTAAATGGAATTTCTCCTCCTGCGCTTCCGGGTTACAAAGCAAGCGAGATCAAAGGATATGAAACTGTGAAAGAATCGGATGATTCAACCAAAGCACAGAAGGAAACGGAACGTGTGCTTGCACGTAAGCTGCTCTCCGAAGCAGGTTATGGTCCCGGCAAAAAACCTTTCCCGGATGTGAAGCTTGTCATCAACAGTGGCGGTTCACGCAATACACTTGTGGCTGAAGAAATTCAGAATCAATTACGCGAGCATCTGAATGTGAATCTTGAAATTGCGAATGTTTCTTTCCAGCAAAAACTTTCTGATGAACGTTTCGCACGCGCAGATCTTTTCCGTTCTGCATGGGTGGCAGATTATCCTTCTGCTGAATCATTCCTTTCGCTTTTCTACGGAGCAGATGTTCCGGACAGTGTTTCTTCGCCTTCTTACCCGAATACAAGTCGTTACCGTAACCCGGAGTTCGACAAATTATATGATGCTGCACGAACAGCAAGATCATTGGAACAGGCAAACAATTTGTTTTTCCAGGCGGAACAATTAATGATCAATGATGCTCCTGCGCTTATTTTGTGGTACGATGAAAATTACCGTCTCACACAATACCGCGTAAAGAATTTTTATACCAATCCAATGCGCTATCTCGACTTCTCGCAGGTTTACATTAAAGAAGAGCCGGCGAAAAAAGGAAATAAAGACAGCGCAGGAAAATCAAAAACTGCTGACGCGAATACAGAAGAAAATCATTAATCATCATCATGCATTTTTAACGCCCCTGTCCGCTTCTGCGCACAGGGGTTTTTGTTCAAGACCAATATCTTCTTCCCATGAAAAACATGCTCCAAAAAATTGTGTTGTCCATTCTTCTTGTTTCACCGTTCGCATTACGCGCGGCTGATAACGAGCAGAAGATCGAAGCGCCGATCACATCGGTAGTAGTTTATCTTACCGGCGTTGAGCTTATTCACCAGAAAACTGTTGCCTTACAACCGGGCAGAAATGAATTGCATTTTGTCGGACTCACTTCTAAGCTGGTTCCGAAAAGCATTCAATTTACAGCTACGGGCGAAGTTGCATTATTAGCCATCAGCAATCGCATTGATTATTTATTCGGACAGAAAAAAAATGATGTTCGTCTCAAGCAATTAAATGATTCGCTTGATATGCTTAATGATGCAATCGGTATTACACGAGGCACAATTGAAGCGTATGAAAAAGAAAAAATCATGCTTGATGCAAACCGCAGCATTGGCGGAAATGAAAAAGGAGTTTCAAGCGCAGAATTGAAATTGAATGCGGATTTTTATTTCGCGCGCACTGTGGAGATCAATACAGAATTGGTAAAGCTGCGTCGCAAAGAAACCAATCAGCAGGAAATTCTTACACGTTTATCGTGGCAGGTGAATGAAGCAAATGAGCGTACAAATCCGCCGATGGGAGAAATCATCGTGCTTGTAAATGTAACCTCTGCGGTGAAATTTGATTCAAAAGTGGAGTTGCATTATGTAGCAAGCAATGCAGGATGGGCCCCGAGCTACGACCTTATTGCGGAAGATGTTGGAAAAAATATTGATTTGAAATACCGCGCGAAAGTTTTTAATAATACAAACGTTGATTGGAAAGATGTGAAGATGAAACTATCTACTTCTGATCCGATGAAAAGTGCGGCTGCTCCGACACTTTCAAAATGGGCTTTGAGCTTTGATAATGGTTATTCAGGAAACAACTATAATAATTATCAGCAGAATGTTTATGGTGGTGCTCCGAATCAATCGCTCGAAAGTCAGAACCTTGCGAATTCCACCCCGGCTCCGGCAACGCAATATGATATGGAAGGTACTTATGCATCAGATAAAGACTTGAAAAAAAATGAATCTAAACCAACAGTTCAATACAACCAGATCCAGGTTTCGGAATTGAGTGCAGAGTTTGATATCAAAACACCCTATGATATTCCTGCTGACGGAAAGCCATATATCGTTGATGTTACTTCTTATAATCTTCCTGCAACATTCCAATACAGCTGTGTTCCGAAAATGGAGAAAGAAGCTTTCCTGCTTGCGCGAATTACAGGATGGGAAGACCTTGAATTAGTAGAAGGCCAGGCGAATGTTTATTTCGGTGGAACGTATGTTGGTCAATCTTACATCTACACACGTTCGGTTGATGATACGCTCGATCTTTCTTTCGGTCGCGATCAGAAGTTGGTTGTTACAAGAACGAAGCTGAAAGAATTCAACAATGAAAAATCTTCAGCAACAACAAAGAAGGAAACTTATTCTTTTGAAATCAATGTGAAGAATACAAGAAAAATTCCTGTTGTTGTAAAGCTGGAAGACCAGATCCCGGTTTCACAGGATGCAGAAATTATTGTTGAAGCTTCAGAAATGTCAAAAGGTAATCTTGATCCCGCAACCGGAATTATTACCTGGAACATGACGATTCCTCCGGGAGAAACACAGAAAGTAATTCTTACCTACTCTGTAAAATATCCGAAGAGCAAATCCGTTAAAACAAAGAGATCGCGATCAGTTTCTGCGCCTGCTTTTTAAAGTTGGGAACGAATTACGAATGAAGGCGAATATACGAATGGTAGATAGGGGAACGAATTACGAATCAACCGAATATACGAATGGTAGTGTGGAAGTTCATTTTAATACTTTCGTACATTCGTTTTGATTCGTAATTCGTTCCCTTAATTCGTTCCCATTGAAAGATCATTACCGTACACTTGGGGTTCCTGATAATGCGAGTGAGCTGGAAATAAAGCTTGCCTACCGAAGGCTTGCCAAACGTTATCATCCGGATGTAAATGCGGGGGCGAAAGGTGCGGAAGAACGTTTCAAAGAAATTACAGAAGCTTACTCTATTCTTTCCGATTTCGGTCTTCGCAACGCCTATGATAACAGGCGAATGCGTCCGGCAATTTATTATCCTGAACCAAAGCAGGAAAAAAAAGATCCGCGTAAAAAAGATTATTCCGAAGAAGAGTTGGAATGGGCGCGCGCACGGCATAAAAAAAAGGTGCAAGCTCACATGACGCGACGGAAGAAAATTCTGACCGGAATGATCATCACTTTTATCGTGTTCATGACCGCAAGCGGAATTTTTGATCGTTGGATCGAACAAAAACGGGAGGAGGAATCGAAGGAATTTGCTGCGCGTCTCGATTCAATGATGAAAATAAAACAGGAATATGCAAAGACGCATATTGAAACGATGGATTCGCCATTCGACAGTTTATTCGGCAGCGGCGTTCACGATTCAGAATCAAAAAACAAATTATACATCTTCATGCCGTTTTCTGATGCGGTGATCTGTGCGATGCAAAGTGAACCGCCATACAGAACGATCCGAAATGAATTCATCCGTGCACAAATGGGTTTTGTAATGAATGAAGTTCCGGATGGAAAATATTTTATCAAGCTGTATACCGGGAAAATGTGGGACGTGAATAAAAAAACTCCCGACGGTAAAAAGCTCGGCGGATTTACGAAAGACGAGGTCTTTTTAAAAGTTGATGCAACTCCTATCCGCTTGCAAAATTTTAAAATCCGGAATGTACCCGCTAATGTGGAGGATACGATTACGCTCCATCCTAACCTGTTGAAGTTTGATACGATTACGAGGGAAGAATTTTTTGAAGCAGGGGAATAGAACCCATTGTTTTAGCAATACAACTGAACAGACAGGATATTTTCCTTTTTAACATTTAGAGCCTGTTTAAATTTTATTCGAAAAAATGATTCCTGGGAATTTTAACAATTTTTTGTCTTCTGTTTGTC
>JBKJMR010000222.1:0-3493 GCA_046596275.1 Bacteroidia bacterium
AAAAAAAGCGTAGAACATTTAGAGTTAGCTGTCAACTCTGGTGGAATTGGTATCTGGGACTGGAATATCGCGGATGATGTTATTTATTATAACACAACCTGGAAAACAATGCTGGGCTATGAACCGTCAGAAATTGAAGAGGATTCAAAAACATTTTTTGACCTCCTGCATCCCACAGATAAAATTTCATTTAAGAAAAAGCTTGACGAACATCTTGCAGGACCTTCGGATAACCTGAAAGAAGCGTTTCGCATGAAAACAAAGTCGGGCAAATGGAAATGGATATTAAGCCAGGGCAAAGTGCAGGCAAGGAACAGCGAAGGAATTGCGACACACGTAGCAGGCATACAGCTTGATCTGGATGAGCTTAAGAAAAAGGAACAAGAGCTGCTCCGCATTACAGATGAGCTGATGCGGATGAATACCGAGCTACAGCAATTTGCATTTGTTACTTCTCACAACCTGCGCGCACCGGCGGCCAATATGCTCAGCTTGCTGCGGATCATCGATTACGAACAGCTTTCGGAACAGAATAAAAACATTCATGGCAAGCTGCAGTTCTCGGCCGAAGTGCTGCTTAATACGCTGAAGGACCTGAACGATATTCTTACTGCAAAAAAAGAAACAGACAAGCCGAAAGAACTCATTCACATCGCGGAAAGATTCGAGTCAGTCAAGTCAATGTTTTCGGATAAACTCAACGGCGCCGGTGTGGTGCTACGGACGGATTTTAAAGTGAAAACAATAAATTTTCCTGTAACTATTTTCGACAGCATCATTATTAATCTTGTCTCCAATGCTGTAAAATTCCGTGATGTGTCGAAAACACAGAAAATCGATATTTCTACCTGGGAAGATGATCAATATGTGTTTATGAAATTTATGGATAACGGGATAGGAATTGATCTTAAGCTACAGGGCGAAAAGATCTTCAAGCTTTACCAGCGTTTTCACGAACACCTTGAAGGAAAAGGAATGGGATTATACATCATCAAGATTCAGCTTGAAAATCTTGGGGGAAAGATCACGGTTGAATCAGCCCCGGGTGAAGGTGCGGAATTTACCATCTGGTTAAAGAAAGATGTTATACATTCGTGATTGCTGAAAACAATTTTTCGTGAGACTGAAAGCACGAAATTATTGCACGATTATTTTTTTTGTTGTTGGTTGTTGGTGTTAATTATTTTTTGCTTCTTCTTTTGCCTTTTTCGCTTCTTCTTTTAATTTCTTTTTCTCTTCCAGTATCAGCTTATTACGCGTTACACGGCAATGACCTTTTCTCTTGTGGCATTTTCCTGCGTTGTGCTTCATCATATCAGATACACTTCCGAAATAACCCCTGAACATTGCATTCGTGAATTCAACGCGCGAAAATTCGGCGCCGATTTCTTTGTGATATCGTTTCCATGCGCGGCGGTGAAATCGTTTCAGAGTTCTTGTGGCGCTGTAATACGAACGATACGATTCAATCAGCTTTTTATTTTCTGCAATCAGCGAATCATTCCAGGCAGTGTATTGTTCTTTCTGCGCATCAAAAACAGAGTCTTCGGAAAATGATGTTTCTGTCATTCGTGCGAGCTGCTTGCAAAGCTTCGTTTTGTATGCCATTAATTCATCCATCGCTTTTACTTTTTCAGCATAAGCGCGATTGTTTTTATTTGTTTGCCATTCTTTCCCATGCACAATTAATTTATCCAGGCTATCCATCCTACGCTCACAGTCGAAAACAAGCGCTTTGGTTCTGATCATTATCGTATCATAGCTATTGATCAGTCCGTGCTTTCTCATACTACGAATGCTTCCCTGCACTTTTACCTGGTAATCAATTACCGATTTTTTTGCTGCAAGGCAAGTATCATATCGCGCAAATTCATTGCCTGAAAAAACGAGCATGCGTGTGCTGTCCGAAAGATTGGTGATCCGCTTATTTACGCTGTCAATTTGTTGCAGCAGCATTCTTGTCATACGCTCTTCTCCCGGTTTTGGATTTTCCGGGCGTTTGATGCGTAACCGGCGTCTGCCGAAATTGCGCGCGGCTTTTTTCAGATGACGATTTTCTTTGCGCAGCCGGCCAATTTTCATCTGCGCATAGATCCGCTCACGACGCAATTCATCGCGGTATTTATTTTGTCGTTCTATCAGCGGCTTATTCTCATCCAATACCTGCTGTCGCATTCGTTTATTTCGCGCAAGAAAAAAAGCCTGCTCTTCTTTTGCATTCGCAGCGGTGGCAAGAAAATATTTCGCAGCGCTGTCCAATTGATGCATCGTTGAATCGTACAAAATAATGCGTGAAGGCCGATCCAGATTTTTATTTTGAGCCTGGTTATAAATTACTTCGGAATAATACCAATAACCAAGCGAAATGTCCTGGTGATTTCCTTCGTTATAACCAATCGCCTGTTTGCCCATGATCACCTGGTGGCGACATTTTGGTTCAGCTTGTATTGCGGAAATCGAATCATTTCCATCCTCACAAATAACCACTGTGCTGCGCAAAAAATTCATCGTAGCAGTTGGCGAGCGCTGAAAAGAATCAATCGGCACGGAGCATGGAAGCAATTGCCACGCAGGTGTTGATGGCAAATGATCGTACACAAAAAGTGCTGGCGGTGTTTCAAAATAAAAATCATTGCGTTTTCTTTTGAACCTGTATTTCGGCGTGTAAGGAATCCGGAATAGTGACCACAAAAATTTTCTTCCGATTTGCAATCGTGGTTTTACATAACCACTTGCCCATGTTGCGTCGATCAATTTCCATTCGCCATTTACCTGGGCCACATTCCAGGCGTGATTATCGAGAAACAATGTATCACGCGCTTCATACCATTGCGGATAAGTATAACCCAATACCATTTCAGAATTGATGCCGGCATAATGACAAAGAGAATCGAACAGAATACTGTATCCGAGGCAAACGGCTTTGCGATGCAATAAAATTTTACGCGGCTTATCGTGACTTGATTTTCCTTTTTGAAATTTCCGAACGTCGTATTTTATATGTCGTGTTTCCCACAAATAAATGCTGCGCACTTTCAGCGAATCATTTTCAAGTCCATCCGTTAATGCATGCGCCAGTTTTTTCGCATTAAACGATTGAAAGAATGGAGCATGTCCTAAACGCTTTTGAGCATTCAGCAGCAGCGGGAAGAGGAAAATAAAAATGATGTAACGTATGTGCATTTAAGGGGTTGCCACAGATTACGCGGATTACGCAGCTAGGATTACGCAGATCAGGGTTGATAAATATAACGTGCCAGGAATGATTAGTTACAACTCATAAGCTTGATCATGCTTGAATGACGCAGGAAATAAAAAAGGTTGGCATCTCCACCAACCTTCCTTCTAACAATTAATCTGCGTAATCCGCGTAATCCCTGCGGGCGGGCGTACGTCTGCTGCTGCAGGCAGGAGCAGCTAGTCTTCCATCATATTATGATACACTTCCTGCACATCCTCATCATCCTGTATCTTTTCAATCATTTTATTCACT
>JBKJMR010000472.1:0-17937 GCA_046596275.1 Bacteroidia bacterium
GGTGAAGTGGTGCAACGCCCGGCTTCCGCAGTGAAAGAACTGATGGAAAATGCCGTCGATGCAAAAGCTACTGCTGTAAAATTGATCGTGAAAGAAGCAGGCCGCACGTTGATACAAGTTGTGGATGACGGAAGCGGAATGTCGGATACCGATGCGCGGATCTCCTTTGAACGTCATGCAACATCCAAAATAAAATCGGCCGACGATCTTTTTAATTTGCACACAATGGGTTTCCGCGGCGAAGCGCTTGCTTCTATCGCGGCGATTGCACAAGTGGAATTAAAAACAAAACGCGAAGAAGATGAAACCGGCACTTGCATCGAAATCGAAGGAAGCGTTTTTAAGTCGCAGGAAGCGGTTGCCATGCCGACAGGAACTTCTTTCAGCATCAAGAATTTATTTTTCAATGTTCCTGCGCGAAGAAACTTTTTAAAATCAGACGCGGTCGAATTCCGTCATATCGTTGAGGAATTTGAACGCGTTGCATTTGCACATCCGCATATTGCATTTTCATTGCATCATAACGGCACAGAAGTTTTTAATCTTGCCAAAGGAAATTTACGCCAGCGCATCATCGCGCTGTATGGCAATCCGTATAACCAGCGTTTGGTTCCTGTGGATGAAAACACCGATATCGTTCGTGTCACAGGATTTATCTGCAAACCTGAATTTGCAAAACGTACACGCGGCGAACAATTTTTCTTCCTTAACAATCGCTTTATTAAAAACGGATATTTACATCATGCGGTGCAGGGTGCATTCGAACAATTGTTACCGCACGACAGCTTTCCGGGTTATTTTTTATTCCTCGAAGTGGATCCGCACACCATTGATGTAAACATTCATCCGACAAAAACAGAAGTCAAATTCGAAGATGAACGTGCGGTGTATGCGATTCTTCGTTCAGCAATAAAACGTGCGCTAGGACAATACAATATTTCTCCGACGATCGATTTCGAACAGGAAATGAGCATGGAAGTTCCTTACAATCAAAAAGGAATGCCCGTCGCTCCCGGTATTACGGTCAATCCGAATTACAATCCGTTTACCAATAATAATCCGGATGCTCCTCAGGGAAATTATAATGGAAATTCATTCGCACAAAAAGAAAAAAGTGGAATTTCCAACTGGCAGGAAATGTTCAATTCGCATATCCGCAAAGATGATTTCTCTTCCGACCAGCAAATTCCATCGAGAGAAGAAACACAGCAATTACGTCACAGCGAATTTGAATCAGCTGATGAAAACAAATCATCTTCCAACATCTGGCAGCTGCACGAGCGTTACATTCTTTCGCCGGTAAAATCAGGAATCCTTGTCATCGATCAGCAACGTGCGCACGAGCGGATCCTGTTTGAAAAATTTTCACGCGCGATCGAACAGCATAATGCGCATGTGCAACAATTGCTTTTCCCGGAAACGCTTGAATTTTCTCCTTCAGATGCCGCAATTGTAAGCGCGCTGCTCGAAGATTTTAACGCGCTCGGATTTGATCTTCGTTCATTCGGAAACAACACTTATGTCGTGCATGGAATTCCCGCAGGCACCGAAGAAAAAGGATGTATCGAATTGCTTGAAGGAGTTTTGGAAACGTATAAAATGAATGAGCAGGAATTGCATCTTGCGCCGAGAGAAAACATGGCGCGGTCAATGGCAAAACAAGCGGCAATTAAAGCAGGTCGTTCGCTTACTATTATTGAAATGCGCGCTTTGGCAGATGAATTATTCGCCTGTGAAATGCCTTCGCACGCGCCCGACGGAAAGCCGGCTTTTATTAATTTTCCGATTGACGAATTAGACAGACGATTTAAAAGGTGAATTATATTTGCTTGATGTATAAAATTATGACTTATGAAAGCCAAACCAAATAGAACCCCTCACAAAGAAATAATGATCACACCATTGGTTAAAAGCCTTTCGGGAATCGTAAAGCTTCCTGCAAATTTTGATTTCAAAAAAGAATTTGCAAATCACCTTGTCAACAAATACAAGTAGAGAATGAGCTACCAACGATTCCGACCAAGTTCCACAAACAGAATGCCCCCCGGTGTACTGAACCTGATCATCCTCAATGTGATCATGTTCGTTACCAATATGCTTTTTAATTCGCGCGATATTACTTACGGAATAACCGGCGTCTCCGGGTTTGAAAATAAATTAAATCTCCATCACCCGTTCCATCCCGATTTTTATTTATGGCAATACATCACCAGCATGTTCATGCACGGGAGCATCACGCACATCCTGTTCAACATGTTCGGTTTATGGGTCTTCGGTTCAATGGTTGAAAATGCTTACGGAACAAAACGTTTCCTTATTTTTTATCTCGTTTCAGGCGTTGGAGCATCCATGATCTACCAGGTTTGGCAATCCATTGAACAATACAATTTGGTTGGTAATGTTCCGGGAATAATTGAAGCGCTGCAAACGTATCCACCCGCCGGACAATTACTTGGAGCTTCGGGTGCAGTTTACGGTGTGCTGATGGGCGCAGCATTGCTGTTTCCGAATACAGAAATGTATATGATGTTTATTCCTGTTCCGGTGAAATTAAAATGGCTGGCCATATTTTACGGCGGTATCGAATTATACAATTCATGGCAGATGGCTCCGGGAGATAACGTAGCACATTTAGCACATCTTGGTGGAATGATTTTTGGATTTATATTGGTGAAAATCTATTCCAGGGACAAGACGCATTTCTATTAATTTATGAGCATTACCAGGGATATTCAAACCGCGCTGAGAGGCAACAACGGAGCATTGTTCCGTCTTCTTATTATTAATATTTCCGTGTGCCTCATTGTGAACATTCTCGTAAGTGTGTTTGCGATTAATGGTGAATTAAACGGAGAAACAATTATTGCCGATTTCATCACACTACCGGCAAGTCTTGATCATTTACTGTATCGGTTCTGGACGATCCTGACTTACATGTTTGTCCACTTCGGATTTATGCACCTCATCGGCAACATGCTCTGGCTTTATTTTCTCGGGCGGGTGTTCTGTGACTTGCTGGGAAGCGCACGCATGACCGGTGTATATCTTATCGGCGGAGTGTGCGGCGGACTTCTGTATATCGCAATAGAAAACATGATCACCAATAACCCGGAAGGCTCTCACCTCGAAGGCGCGTCAGCCGGTGTGATGGCGATCGTCATTGCCGCAGCAGCTTTTCGTCCGGATTATATGATGTTTCCATTCGGGTTTGCGATGAAATTAAAATGGCTTGCACTTATTTCATTTATCCTTACTTCACTCATTGATTTGAATGCAAATACCGGCGGAAAAGTTGCACACATCGGTGGAGCTATTTTCGGATTTATTTACGGAACACAAATGCGTCACGGAAAAAAATTCCTCGAAGGATTTACAAATTTATTCCGAATAAAAAAGAGCAACCTGCGTGTAGAATATTCGCGTTCGCAACGTGTGGATGATACCGTTTACAACGAAAGAAAAGTGAGCATAAGAAGGCAGGTGGATGAAATACTGGACAAAATTTCACGTTCAGGTTACGACAGTTTGAATAAAGAAGAAAAAGATTTTTTGCAGAAGAATCATGACAAGTTTTAATTCGTTCACAAGTCATTTATCATCGCCCTATTGACTGAAGAAGTTTCAACCGAACAGTTGCCGGAAGAACCGGTAAATACAAAGAAAAAGCTACGCTGGTTCAGCAAGTTTATTCTCTGGCTGAACTGGTTTGCAATAATCGGTCTGCTGCTTTCATCCATGGCGCCGTTGGTTAGTCCTGCGGTGTTCTGGCCCCTTTCGTTTTTCGGATTGGTACAGCCGGCTTTTGTGGTGCTGAATTTAATTTTCCTTGTTTATTGGAGCATTCGTCGCAGAAGACAAGCATTTTATTCGCTCACTATTTTGTTGATCAGCATTCCCTTCGATTTGCGCCAATTCAGAATTCGTTTCGGAGAACAAGAAAAAGCGCCGCCTGCTGCATTTACACTTATGAGCTATAATGTAAAGCTGTTCGATCTTTATAACTGGACCGGCAACAAACAGACGCGCGCACACATTTTTTCGCTGATAAAAAATGAATCTCCCGATGTGCTTTGTATCCAGGAATTTTTTAACCAGGATTCAGGTACATTCAGGAATATGGATTCGCTCCAAAAATTATTGAAGCTTCCTTTCGCGCATGTAGAATACACGATCACGCTGCGCAAAGACGATCACTGGGGCGTTGTCACCTTCAGCAAATTTCCCATCGTCAACCAGGGCAAAATCGTTTTTAATAATCGTAATAATAACATCTGCATTTATACCGACGTCCTCATTCACAACGACACGGTGCGTGTGTACAATATGCATTTGCAATCCGTGAGTTTTGGTTACGCCGATTATAAATTCCTTGATAAGCTTTCCAAAGGCGAAGATTCAGATTCAGAAGTAGAAAGCTCAAAAAATATTCTGCGCCGCATGAAACGCGCATCTGTAAAACGTGCAGGCCAGGCAGAATCCATCGCGCTGCATATTTCCACTTGTCCGTATCCCGTAATTGTCTGCGGGGATTTTAACGACACTCCCGTTTCCTATACCTACAGCACCATCTCCGACGGATTGGAAGATGCATTCCTCGAAAAAGGTTCCGGCCTCGGTAAATCCTTCGTAAACCCATTCCCACTTCCGAGAATCGACTACATTTTACATTCCAACCAATTCACCGCCTGGGAATTCAAAACTATCGCCGGGAAAAATTTGTCTGATCATTTTCCCGTGGTAAGTAAGCTGACGTTGAAGTAATTTTTAAATAAGCTAACGCAGCAGCTCATATTACATTTCCTATATTCCTAAAAAGCTGCTCATGCTGTTTCCTGAATATATTTTCCATTATTCCTTTTATCGGTAAAGCAGTTTTAAAATCCACCTCCTCCTCTACTACAGTAAAACCATCACCCGGAAGAATTTCAAAGATCATTTTTATTTTATTGAATTTCATTACTGTTGCATTCATCTCCACCCTGCTATTTTTCCTGTCACCGTTAATCGTTGCCGTATAAGTAAACGAATAAGGAATAAAGCCGAGCTTCAGCCTTTCAAAAACCAGCAGCTTGTTTTCCGCAAGCTCTTCTATCTTGTAAATAACAGGATGAACGGAAACAAATTTCTGCACATCAGTCAGATGATCAAAAACGACGCTTAAAGGTTGATTTATTCTGTATCTTATTTTCATAACGATCTTTCGTTGCATAAATGTAGTCGAACAAATCCACTTACCGGTTTATACTACATCTTCCTGAACAATCCGTTTCCGCTGTGCACAAAAAATCAGCCTGCTTTCGATGCTTTACCCGATTTAGCAGACGGACGGTACGACGATAGAAATTAAATGGGCTTAGTTTTGCGAAATATTTATAAACTAAACTTAAAATGAAAACCAGCAAAACCACCATTTTTATTTCAACCCTTGCGCTTATCGCATTATCATTCGCAAGTTGCGGCAACAATAACGACCAGGCAGCCATCGAAAAGCGCCGCGCCGATTCAATCGATTCAGTGAACAAAGTGCTGCAGGGCGCAAATGCTGACGTTGACAATAACAACAACAATAACAACGACAACCAAAGCACCGCGCAAGACAAATCACAGCTCGCAGCATCGCTGAAAGTAATCAATGACGACATCAGCGTATGTGATGCAAACATTTCTTCCGGAACAGTTGCAATCACAGTAAACACAGCTAAGAAGATGGACAAAAATCTGACCCAAAAAGAAAGAGACGAAGCCAACGAAAAATTAGCTGCTGCAGTGTTGCTCGTTAAAATGAATACCGAGAAAAAAACAGAGCTCGAAAAACAAAGAGACGCTCTTCAAAGAGAAATGAACAAATAACCCCAACCTTCGGGTTGGCGCCATACACGAGCGTGTAAGTCTGAAAAACAGATCCGCAGAAGATAAACCCAAAGGTCCATATCAGCAAGGTTGTAAGACTATACAACCAAACGCCCAATCATCATAACCACAAAAAGGAAAGCAGGGAATTACCCCTGCTTTCCGTGTATCAGGCAAAATCCTGTTACACCTGTTTACCTTCTTAAAAACATTTAATCTTTCACAAACTGGATATGCTTCGAAGTTCCGTCAGGATACACCACCTCTACCATATAGAGACCCGGTGCAAGCGCAGAAACATCCACACGATACAGGTTCTTGGCCGAAACCGTTGCTTTCGAAACTTCCTGTCCTGAGGAATTCATCACACGAACAGTTGGCTGTAGCGATTCCGTAGCAGCAATGAACAGTTCCGATGATGCAGGGTTCGGGAATACCTTCACCATATCATCACCTGAAGGTTGAGTTCCTGCCTGGCGTAGTGAAAACTGGCCATCAACAACTATCCAGCGGCAATATGTATCCTCACATCTGTCAATCAATTCTCCGGTTGCATCGTAGATACAGAACGTAACGCGTAAACAAACGTAATAGAATCCCTGGCCACCATAAGAATGAACCGGATTCTGTACACCACTTACGAAATTACCGTCACCGAAATCCCAGAACCAGTCGCATGCAACACCTGTTCCTGTCGAAAGATCTGTGAACGTAACTGTATTGCTTGCGTAATCAACTGTGGCACCGAAGTTCGGATCAATTTCACATGCACCAGGATCACATACCTCTACTTTGTAGCATACGCGCTCGCAGCAGGTTTCGCCATTGTTGTTTGTGGCAAGAATCGTAAGACAAACAATATAAACGCCGCTAGTCGCATAATTGTGAGTCGGATTCTGTAGCGTGGATGTTTGTCCATCGCCGAATTCCCAGAACCAGGTAATTACCGGCGAGCTTCCATTGTTCACACCGTAAAAATTAATCGGGTTGCAGCCCTCCCAACGGAAATCAGGTCTTGCTTCGCATGGACAATTCACCGTTACATCAATAGTAAGTGTAACAGAGCAGCCGCTGGAATGTGTAATCACAACAGTATAAGTGCCGGCAAAAGTCGGATCAGCAGGGCCGATGAAAACGTTCGGTCCCGATTGAGCAAAACCGTTTGGCCCTGTCCAGCTGTAAGAAACTTCGTTACAGAAAAATCCGGGAACAGCTCTCAGCTCAAGCATATCACCGCAGTTAATGTTCGGATTACCCAGGATCTGGAAGTTCGGCTGATTTACAACCACAGTTTGCGTAAGCGTAAATGTTCCGCCCAATCCGCAACCAGGACAACCGGGTGTGCCGCCGGGAACTGTTACTGTTGCTGTGTAAGTTGTAGTAGCGCACGGACTTGCTGTAACACTTAGACCGGTAGTAGAGCTGAGTCCTGTTGCAGGTGACCAAACCACGGTCGATCCCGCAGGCGCGCCACCAATAGCAAGTGTTGAGCTCTGGCACCAATCAATTACCGCCGGACTAGCCGAGATCGTCAATTGGCCGGGCTGAACAGTGCCCTGTGAAACACGGATATCATCGATCTGCAATTCATATTGCTGATTGTTCACCGGACCATTGGCCATGAATGGATAGATCCACAGTTGCGTATAGTTCGCGTTTGCTGTGAACGTGTACGTTACCTGTGTCCAGGTTTGGTTGTTTCCCCACGTGTTTGCAATCAGCTGCGAAGAAGTCGGCACCGCAATAGTAATAGGCGCAGGTCCGATGTTCGTGAGGCCGTTTGAAGCTAACACGCGAAGGTTACCACCGTTGGTAACACCATTCGTGTTGCGCACCCAAAAACAAACTGTGTAGGTACGTTGCGCCTGGAAATTGTAGCAGGTGTAAACGCCTTCACCATTGCCCGAGTACGACCACATCCAGATGGAATTGTTGTTCGTGCTTGTCGGGCAGTCATTACCGAACATGGTTGGAGTTCCGTGTGATACAAACCAGCCGTTCACGGTTAGTGCTGGGGTGGAATTCATATTACCACCATTTCCCGCAGGGGTGGTGCCGACTTCGTTATTCACGATGCAATTCGGCGGATTGTTACAGGGACCATTTTGCGCATTCATTCCTGTCGCGCCCAGTGTAAACATAACGGCCGCCATAGTGCGCCGTAGCGATGTAAGTAGTGTGGTTTTCATATATAATAAGTTTTGATGAGTTGCTAAGCTACAACCGCGATTACATCATAAGCAAGTGAAGATTAATATATAATTGATTAATAGACACATAATATTGATAATTGTGTAAATCATTGATTTAACGGTAAACTTTTGATGAAGTACCGGAAACCAATAAAAGAAGAAATTAAACCGTAAAATAAATTTTATCTGGCTTATTATCAGCAGCGTAAATTAAAAAATCATGCTGTTGGCTATAAAGATTTGATTTATAGACGAGATGATTTATTTTATAGGGTTCGGAGCTTTTCGGTGCATGATTGAGAGCGTAATCAAGCAGAAAATTATAAATCGAAAGTATGCTTTTTGATCTGAATCGCCTGGGGAAAGATGTATAGTAAGACAACTACGTTTTCATAATTAACTTGACTCTCATCCGAAAAAAATGCGCCAATTAAAGTTTTGGCGCTCTTCTGATAAAAAAGGATGACTTCACCTCACCAAAGCATTCTTCTGAAAATCCACAAACAGCTCACTAACCTTTTTCCTTCTCCGCAATTTCTCCGCAAGTAATTGTCCCGGAATTTCTTTCTCCGGATAACCATTCTCCTTCAGCAATGTAATAGTTTGTATCACATCATGCCAGCTGCCGATCGTGTCCTCCAGCTTCTTGAGGTAAACAACATTCAGCTTCATTTTTTTTGCTGCTGCTGCCGGCAATATAGCATTCGAATAAATCAGGTTCTTCAGCTTTTTCCGGAAGTTATGAAGCTTAACAGTCCCCATGCGAACCTGCGTTAAACCGGAGAGCTGCCGGAGCTCGCTGCTAAAAAGACGTTGAATCTTCTGCAATGGAATTGCTTTGAATTTCCGGAGAAACATAGTTGCACTTTTTTCCATACGTTTTCGGTAATCACCCGTTTTCCTGCTGAATTTTTCGCCTTTCTTTTTCACCCGCTCTTCTTGCGACCTTTTAAGCTTTTTGTCAGAAATATGATGGGCTTTAAGCAATTTTAAATTGATTTCTGCCTCACGAATCTTCCCTGCTTTCTTAAACACGTTTCGGATCTCCACGAATTCACCTGCCAGCTTATCCACAGCAGAAGAACCCGACTGAAGCAGCAACATCGCCTTCATCTTTTTCACCTCCACCCGAAGCTTGTGCAACGCCTCCGGGTCCTGCTTCTTTCCGAACAACGCCAACGATTTATCCGCAAGCTGCAAACGCTGCATGAAGTGTTTCACCTGGATTTTATCACTGAGCATGTGGATTATATTTAGCCAATTCGCCGCAAAAATCAAGCCTGAACAGTGGCCAATTTTAATTGTGTCCCTAATGATTACAAAACACGATTAACATCCCTGAACAGTAAGTCACTCGCATAACCTTCTAAAGAATCCTGAACTTCGAATTTTCGAATCGTCAAATTTTCGAATTTCAAATTTTGAATCATTTATCCCCCGAAAACTCTTATTTTTGCACCCGATTCTGATTCACGTATTTAACTCATTTAATTTATATGTCACAGGTAGAACTCATCATGCCGAAAATGGGCGAAAGCGTCGCCGAAGCTACGATCATCAAATGGTTGAAGAACGAAGGTGATAAAATTGCGCTCGACGAACCTATTCTGGAAATTGCTACCGATAAAGTGGATTCTGAGATTCCTTCTCCATTCGAAGGTGTTTTAACCAAAAGATTGTTCAATGAAGGTGATGTCGTCCAGGTTGGAAAGGCAGTTGCTATAATCGATACAGAAGCTTCCGGTGGCAGCGAAGAAAAAGCAGCTCCTGCTGCAGAAGAACAAAAGAAAGAAGCACCGGTAAAAACAGCAGAAGCGCCTGCCGAAAAAACAGCGGAAAAATCAGAGCCTGCTCCCGCAGCAAAAACCGGTGATTCAAATAAATTCTATTCACCACTCGTTCGCAATATCGCTAAGCAGGAAGGCATTTCAGAAGATGAGCTCGAAAGCATCGAAGGAACAGGCGCACAAGGGCGCGTGACAAAAAATGACATTCTGAATTACCTTCCGAATAAGGGCAAAGCACAACCGAAGAAAGTAGAAGAAACAGCGAAACCGGCAGAAGAAAAAGCAAAACCGGCAGCTGAAACCTCCACTTCTAACGGTGCAGAAAAAGGAACTGATAAACCGGCAGAAACGAAAAAAGCTGAAGCCCCTGCTATCCACGCACCGAAAATCACGATGATGAATGGTGATGAGATCGTGGAAATGGACCGCATGCGCAAGCTGATCGCCGATCATATGGTGATGAGCAAGCACGTTTCCCCGCACGTTACTTCTTACGTCGAAGCCGATGTAACCAACATGGTGATGTGGCGCGAAAAAGTAAAAGGTCCATTCGAAAAACGCGAAAAAGAAAAGTTGACATTTACTCCGCTTTTCATTGAAGCAATTGTAAAAGCAATCAAAGATTTCCCGATGATCAATGTTTCTGTGGATGGAACTAAGATCATTGTGCGAAAAAATATCAATATCGGGATGGCGGCAGCTCTTCCTACAGGTAATCTTATCGTTCCTGTTATCAAGAATGCAGATCGCATGAACCTGTTCGGAATAACAGCAGCAGTGAACGATCTTGCAAATCGTGCACGTAACGGAAAATTGCTTCCTGATGATATCCAGGGCGGCACGTACACGCTTACAAACGTTGGCTCATTCGGAAATGCAATGGGCACACCAATTATCAATCAGCCGCAGGTGGCAATTATGGCCGTGGGGGCGATCAAGAAAAAACCTGCTGTGATTGAAACACCATCCGGCGATACGATCGGAATTCGTCATATGATGTTCCTTTCTCATTCGTATGATCACCGTGTAGTTGACGGTGCCCTGGGAGGAAAATTCCTTCGCCGCGTTGCCGATTACCTCGAGCAGTGGGATATCAACAGAGAAATTTAAATTTATGACGGTAAGCAGAATTTAATTTAACTTGCTTACCGTCATCTTCCATATCCCATGAGAAAAAAAGCGGTTTTTCCATTTGTAGTACTTGCACTTTTTGTAATCACAGCCTTCGCTTCTGTCCCTAAAGGTGCACGCCAGAAAATCGTTCAGGGCGATACGCATTTTACGCAGGATGATTTTGAGAAAGCATTACCACCTTATCTCGAAGCATTCAAGCTCGATCCTTCTAATGCAAATCTTTGTTTCAAGATCGGTGTTTGTTGCCTGAACATTTCATCAGAGAAACAGAACGCCGAAAAATATCTTTTTATCGCTGTCAATGATGTTTCAGAAAACTATCGTGAAACAAGCGTAAAAGAACGTCATGCACCGGTTACCGCGCATTATTATTACGGACAGGCATTACATCTCGCAAATAAATTCGATGATGCAATTGTTTCTTTCGAAAAGTATAAAACGTTTGTTAATCCTGCCGATACAAAAACGCTGGACGATATCAGCCTGCGAATGACGTGGTGCATCAATGGAAAAATGCTTACCACCGATCCTGTAAATATCAAAGTAGAAAATGTCGGTGCAGGTGTCAATTCAGAATTTCCTGAGTATTCAGCGGTGATCTCTGCCGATGAACGTACACTTAGTTTTACAGCGCGTCGTCCTTCAACCACAGGCGGACAAAAAGATCCGCGCGATGGAATGTTCTTCGAAGATATTTACATCAGTACAAAAGATGAAAACGGTGTTTGGGGTAAAGCAATGCCGTTAGAAAACAGCATCAACAGCAATGGCCATGAAGCGACAATTGGTTTAAGCGCTGATGGACAAAAGTTGTTCATTTACAAAGATGATGCAGGTGATGGAAATATTTACACTGTGCAGCTGCAAGGAAATAATTGGATGACGCCGCAAAAGCTCACAGAAAACATCAACAGCAAATCGCACGAGCCAAGCGCTTGTGTTACGCCTGACGGAAATACACTTTATTTCACAAGCAATATGCCCGGCGGATTCGGTGGCGAAGATCTTTATCGTTCCATCCGTCTTCCGAATGGCGAATGGTCCAAACCAACCAATCTCGGTGCGAAGATCAATTCAAAATACGATGAAGATGCACCGGCAATTCTTGCAGATGGCAAAACACTTTATTTCGCTTCCAATGGACAACGCTCAATGGGCGGATTCGATATTCTCTTCAGCGTATTCTCCGAAGAAAACGGTTGGTGCGATCCGGTCAATGTTGGTTATCCTGTAAATTCTACCGGCGATGATTTGTTTTTCGTTCCGACACCGGATGATAAGCATGCGTATTTTTCATCAGCAAATTCGCTTAACGGATTCGGTGATAAAGACATTTGTTTTCTGACATTCCCGGAAAAAGAAGAAGCAAAACTTACCGTCCTCGAAGGAGAGATCACTTCCATTTATGGCGGAATTCCGGAAAACACTGTGATCACTGTAACAGATGTACAAACAGGCGAAATGATGGGAACGTATGTGCCGAATAGTGTCACCGGCCGTTATGTAATTGTATTGCCTCCGGGAAGAAATTACAGCATTACCTACGAAGCGCTGGATTACCTCTACCAGTCCGACAACATCAACATTTCGGATACCATGGCCTACCAGGTTATTGATCGCCCGGTAGAGCTTGAGCCATTAAAAGTGGGACAGAAAATTGTTGTGCGTAATATCTTTTTTGCTTCCGGACAATCCATGCTGCAGGCCGAATCGAAAGCAGAATTGGATAAGCTTGTCGACCTGATGAAAAAGCGTCCGATGCTTATCGTAGAGATCGCAGGCCACACCGACGCAAGCGGTTCAGATGAGCTCAACCAAAAGCTTTCTGAAAAACGCGCATTATCCGTAGCAGATTACCTCGTAGAACACGGCATCGAGCGTTCACGCTTGCGCACAACAGGTTTTGGCGAATCAAAACCGATTGCAATGAATTACAACAAAGACGGATCGCCAAACAAACAAGGCATGTCGCTCAACCGTCGTTTTGAATTTACGGTACTCAGCACTGACGGCGTAATAAAAGATATTGTAGAGCCGATAAAAGTGCCGGAAGATTTGAAGAATAAAGGCGGAAAATAACCGAACAATTTATAATTGTAGAGACGCGATGCCTCGCGTCCCTGCCATGTTAATTTCCCATTTCCAAAACTTCCAAAAAACGAATTCCCATCATTGTAGAGACGCGAAACCTCGCGTCCCTGCTATGTTAATTTCCCATTTCCAAAACTTCCAAAGACCTATTCCCATTAAACCAAACGTAATCCAGAAACATTGATTTTTATATATGACAGGACGCGAGGCATCGCGTCTCTACAATATACATCACCATCATCACCTCATTCCTAATTGACAAACTCTGGCACGTAAAAACTGCGTAATAATTTCCCCAACTCCTTAATTTTCAACAAAATCCATAGCAGGTTTGATATTTTTATTACATTAGTGATAATAGACCCCATTAAATGACGTAACAACAAAACCATATTCAACATGAAATATGTACGCATCGTGGTCTCCCTAAGCCTGGTGTTATTCTTCACCAACAGCGCTTTCGCCAAATTATCGGCTGAGGATAAAAAGCTTGCCCGTAAAGCAGAAACCCATTATGAGTTTTCTGAATACGATGAAGCGCTCCCGCTTTTTCTGAAACTCTTACAGCGAAATCCGGAGAACGCACAGTTTAATTATCATGCAGGGATTTGTTATTACTATTCCTCCACATCGCGACCATTAAGCGTTCCGTATTTCGAACGTGCATTACG
The DNA here is from genome assembly GCA_046596275.1 of Bacteroidia bacterium. GTDB lineage: Bacteria > Bacteroidota > Bacteroidia > Palsa-965 > Palsa-965. The sequence goes on from JBKJMR010000472.1 coordinate 13,726, forward strand.
GCTCGAAGGAATTGAAAAAACTGCTGATCTTTATTTGCACGCAGGCCTTGCTTATTTATCCATCAACCGTTTTGCTGATGCAAACAATGCGTTTCATTTGTTCCGTTCAAAAGCAGATGATTCGTATGATCCGACAGTCGCAGATCGTTTCATTGCTTATAGTGAAAATGGAATGAAAGCATGGGCGAATCCGCAACGTGCACGAATCCGTAACCTCGGAAAAAATGTAAATTCTGCTTACCCCGATTATGCGCCGGTGTTGACAACAGATGAAAGCCGTTTGTTGTTTACTTCAAAACGTCCGGGCACAACGGGTGGAAGAAAAGATGATAACGGTTATTATTACGAAGACATTTACCAGTCGAAAAATTTAACCTCGCGGAAATGGTCTGCATCGGGCAAATATGATTCGGCTTATGCTGCTCCGAAATTCGGTCCTTTCCGTTTTTTCTTTGCACGTGCTGAAAATGTTTCGGAAATAAATACAAATGATCATGACGGCTCGATTGCTGTTTCTCCTTCGGGAAATGATCTTTTTATTTTCCGTTACGGCGATATCTGGAAGGCAGGATGGAATGGATCGCGTTGGGAAAAACCGGAAAAGCTACACCAGGAAGTGGATGCACGATCAAGTGTGGAGCCAAGCATGTGTTTTTCGCCGGATGAATCAACCTTGTATTTTGTAAGCGATCGCAAAGGTGGATTTGGTGGAAAAGATCTTTGGTTCGCAAAGAAAAACCAGGATGGCACATGGGCTGTTCCGGAAAATATGGGCGCAAGCATTAATAGCGCACTGGATGAAGATGCTCCGTTTATTACGAAAGACGGAAGCCATTTCTATTTTTCTTCGCAGGGACATAATTCCATGGGCGGGTATGATGTTTTTAAATCTTCGCTTACAAATGGCACCTGGTCGGCTCCCGAAAATTTAGGTGCGCCGATAAATAATGGCGGTGATGATATTTTTTATACACCTGACGAGACAGGAAACTTCGCGTATTATTCCTCGCTGAACCGCTATGATGAAGGTGATCTTGATTTGTATTCCGTCATGTATTACCCGGAAGTAAACCAGGTAGCAAAGTTGCGTCTCGCCAAAAATATTTTACCTGCCGGATCAACTATTCAAATCGGCATGAAAGATATTGCAACAGGTGAGCTGATGAATTACACGCTTAATCCCGGCGACAGCATTGTCTATCCGTTCACACCGCGAAGCAAATTCATTCTCACCTTAAATTCGGATGGCTATCAATCATTTTCCGATACAATTCTTTTCAACTCGCAGCAATACGATTACAGCCTGCAGCATATTTCATTGCAGAAAAGTTCGGAAGGAGCATTAGCATTACAGCTTAATTCTTATTTCTTCGATATTGATTATGCTGTAGATGCAGATACCGTCCTTGATCTGCTTGCCGACCGAAAACAAGCGCGGGAACTTTACCTTGCCCAGCTGACCGATATCAACCAGGTGTATACTTCCTGGAAAAAAACAACGGAAGATATTTCACTTGCTAAAACAAGCACCGCCACAGCTACTGCTACCACTGCAGTCGCAACAGAATCAGCTTCGTTTACAGGTGTAAGTACGATCAATATCTTAACCGGTCAATCCGTACTCTTCGAATACAACGAATTTTTCATTCGCGATGATATGCAGAAGCAGCTGGATGATATTACAAGCCTGCTCAAAAATGACCGCACGCTTAAATTACAAATCGACGGTCACGCGGATAGCAAAGGAAGTTCGGAGTATAACCTTATGCTCTCTCAACGCAGGGCAAATGCAGTAAGAAATTACTTCCTTATCAGCGGAATTTCAGCCGATCGTCTTATTGTGCTGGCGGAAGGTGACAGAGTTCCTGTTGCGCCCAATACCCGTGAGGATGGTGAGGATAACCCGCAGGGACGAACGCTTAACAGGCGCGTAGAATTGACATTTATCAGGTAACCTTAGGACTTTATCGGGGAGCTGCACTAATTAATCGTTAAAATCGACAGAAAGGATTAATTTTGTGCCCGGAATAAATACGACCTAAAAGGAATTCGGATCTATGAGAGTGAAACGATTTGTACTGTGCATCCTTTTCATTTGCTTTAGCATGGCCATTATTAAGGCGCAAGTTTCCCCTGTACCTGGCAACTACAAAGACAACTTTCTCCAGGGAAATTTATTGATGGCAGAAAACAACTGGCCGATGGCGCTCGCATTTTTTAAAGAAGCGCACCGTGTGGATTCTACCAATGCAAACATCAATTACAAAATGGGTGTTTGTTATCTCAACACGGCTTCAGACAAACAAGAAGCATTACGGTTTCTTCGCATTGCTTCAACCGGCATCACACGCAATTATGATCCGTACGAAACGCGTGAAAAGAAAGCTCCTGAAAATACGTATTACTACCTCGCGCAGGCTTATCACTACAATTACCAGTTCGACTCTGCCATCCAGTTTTTTGTTTCCTACAGCTCTATATTAGCCGATCGTGATCCGGAAACGACCAAAGAGATCAACATGCGAATTAACTGGGCGAAGAACGCGAAAGAATTCATGGCTTCTCCCCTGCCCGTCAAGATTGAAAATATGGGCGACAGCATCAACAGCTCCCTGCCTGATTACAGTCCGGTCATGTCAGTGGATGAATCGACCATTATTTTTACTTCACGCCGCTATGGTGCAATCGGAATTGACGGAGAATATTATGAAGACATTCTCATCTGCGAAAAAAAGCAGGACGGCACATGGACTGCTGCTCACCCGATCAGCCCTTACATTAACACGGTAACCAACGAAGCGTCTATTTCGCTTTCTACCGATGGAAATATTCTTTTCCTCTACCGTGATGATAATGGTGGTGACATTTACACTTCCACCTTGCAAAACGGCGCATGGATCTCTCCTTCTGCAATGGGAGGCGAGATCAATACCAAAAACTGGGAAACGCATGCTTGTCTTTCTGCAGATGGAAATACGCTTTATTTCGTAAGCAATCGCCCTGGCGGATTCGGCGGACGTGACATTTACCGTTGTGTGCGACTCCCGAATGGCGCGTGGTCAAAAGCGCTTAATCTCGGGCCAACAGTAAACACCGCAGCCGATGAAGATTCTCCGTTCATCCATCCTGATCAGCGCACGTTGTATTTCGCATCCAAAGGCCATAAGTCGATGGGTGGATTTGATATTTTCTTCACTGCAAAAGATGAAGCAGGTCTTTGGGCAGAACCGATCAACCTCGGCTACCCGATCAATACGCCTGATGACGATATTTTCTTTGTGACATCGCCGGATGGAAAACGTGCTTATTTCTCTTCCGTACGTAAAGGCGGATATGGCGATAAGGATGTTTACATGGCGAATCTTGAGCAGCCGAAATCGCAGGGACTTACGCTTTTAAAAGGGCGTATTTATAATGCAGATGGTTCGCCATTGACACAAAGGATCGAGATCATTGTTACCAATAGCATGGATGGAACGCTGAATGGTAATTACAAGCCAAACCGCAACGGTAATTTCACCATCATTCTCAGCCCAGGAAATACATACCAGATCTCTTATCTCGTTAACGACAAGGAATTCTCCAACGAGATCATTGACGTTCCTGCCGGTTCCGAATTTGAAGTTATTGAACGCGCGATCGATCTGCGGGATCTTGTTTTGGGAAATATCAAATCAGATGTTCCGAAAGACACGCTTCATACAGTGAAAACAACATTGCCCGGCGACAGCATCCCGGTTACTAATGTGCGGCCGAAAAACTGGAAAGCAGAGCTCACTTCTACTCACAACCTGAGCTTCTCGATGTTTTTCAAATACAATATTTCCGAGATTGATCTTAATGACCCTGATTTCCAGGTTTTTATTGACAGTGTGGTAACGCATATCAATAAGTTCGGGGAGATCAGCTTCCGTGTTACTGCTGCGGCATCACAGGTTCCGACCAAAAAATTCAAAGACAATAAAGACCTTGCGGCCGACCGCGCTGAAAAAGCAAAAGCACAGGTAATCAAAGCGCTTGTTGCAAAAGGCGTTGATATGAATAAGGTTAAGTGGGTGAAAGTGAACGCTTACGTACTTGGGCCGCAGTATAAAACAGATTACCAGAAAAATAAAACGGTTTACGAAAAGTATCAATATGTGAAGATAAGAGGGTATTAAAAGCAGTTTTTTCAATGAAAGGCGCTCCATAATCAGGGCGCCTTTTTTTATG
>JBKJMR010000474.1:0-5222 GCA_046596275.1 Bacteroidia bacterium
GCTTATGCAATCGATGCGCAGAATAACAGAGTTGCAATTGTAATGGGCGGATTCGGCGAAGATGTTGTTCTTGCTAAATCTATTGATGGTGGTGTAACATGGACAAAAACTATTGTTCAGGATTTCCTTATCCCTGCTCCTTTCATCGATCAGCTTACAGATACAAACAGCGATGGTATTGCTGATACACTTGAATCAAATGATGGTTCTATGTCGGTTCTTATCGATGGAGCTGGTCTTGTTCACGTTTGGTACGGACAGATGTTTATCCTTAATGATGATGAAACAGACGGAAACGTTAGTTACTTCCCTGGTACAGCGGCTTTGATGTATTGGAACGAAACAATGGGAACTACTCCTCCTGTTATTGTTGCAGGTGCAGAAGATCTCAACGCAAACGGTGTTCTTGATGTAGCAGATTTCGGTACTTACCAGGTTAGTCTTGTTTCGCATCCGTCTTCAGGAATTGATGCTTCAGGAAATATCTACGTTGCTTTCTCTTCTATCATGGAAAGTACAGATGACGGTACAGGAAAATCTTTCCGTAACATTTACGTGATCCGCAGCCAGGATGATGGTGGTACATGGTCAACTCCATACAACATCTCCCCTGCTCTTGATTTTGAAAAAGTTTATCCTACTATGGCACGTGCAGTAACAAGCAACATGCACATTTGCTACACTCGTGATCAGATTGCAGGACACGGTGTATTCACAACTGCAAATCCTGATCCGGACAATGCTGATGTGCCACACGAAATCGTTTGTGCTGAAGTTCCGGTTGATGATATCATCGCGGTTCCTGAACATAGCGTATCACTCAGCGCTGTTGAAGTTTACCCTAACCCGGCAAACACTTCTGCAAACGTTGTGATCAACCTTACACAATCACTTGAAGTAACAGTGACTCTTTACAATGTAACAGGTCAGCTGGTTTCTTCACAAGTGAAAAATCTTTCTGCAGGTTCTTCTACCATCACTTTTGATGTAACAGCTCTTCCTTCAGGAATTTATTTCATCAACGTAATTGAAGGAACAACAACTATCAGCAAAAAGTTGATTGTTGAATAATCTTTCTTAGCCTTTTTGAGAGAGTCCCGCATTAACGTGCGGGACTCTTTTGTTTTATAGCCTGTTTGTTTTTCTATATAAATGGTTGATCAATCCTGCTTTCCAATTCATTGTTGTCCTGGACATTTTGTCGAAAGGGAATTTGCCGCATCCCCGATTATTTCTTTCTTCTTTTCTTTAGTAGAAAAGAAGCCTGCCTGCCGCAGCTCTGGCTAACACGCCTACAGGCAGGCAAAAGAATCGCCATCTGCCGCGGGTTTGCCTAAATTCATCAGAAAAAATCGAGCGAAAACCAAGCCGCGCCGGCACACAAGGCCCACCTTGGCTTTATGGTTTTCTTCCGCACAAAGGGCCCTCGCTGATTTTTTCTGCTGAATTCTTAACGGCAAACGCGCTAAGGCTGGCACTTTCATTCAATATTTCAGAATCCAATTTAATTTATTCCGGACTGTAGTGTTTCCAATTCATATATTTGACAATCGTCCCCCGCATTTTATTAACCTGTAAAAAATAAAAATGAAAAAAGGATTACTCTTAACAATTGGTGTTGCAGCGAGCTTCGCATTGTTTGCACAGGCACCTAAAGTAAGTGGCGTTAGAAAAGTTGATCTGACTAATTCTAATGCTTCCAGGGCGGACGCAGCTTCCGTAAACTTCCTCGCTTCTTCGGCAGCAAGTCAACGAAACACAAACCCGACCATTGCAACTGTGGGACAATATTTTTCCAGCTCTTACAATGCGCTGACGCTCCTGGTGTCTTCATCACATTGTTTAACCGCTAACCAGTCGTTGAATGCTGTAATGTTTACGCACCGTATCAGCCAGGATTGGGCTCCTGATCCGAACGTATCTTCCGGGTATATTCAATACAGCTGGACAGCGAATTATGGAACATCATGGGATTCGTCTTATTACGCGGATTTTACAAACCTTGGCAACAAACGTTTCCGTTACCCTTCAGGAGCGATCATCAATCCTGTTGGAAACACAACTTTTGCTAACGCTGTAAACGTTTCTTCAGGTCCTTATACCGACGGTGCTACCACTTCGCCATGGAAAGGTTATTACAACAATTACCAGATGATGGTAAACGGTGCTACGTCGAACACAAACGTTTATACCACAAGTCAGCCGGGCGTTTATCCGAATGATTTCCCGCGCATCACCATCACTTCTTATGATGACAGCAGCGCATGGGTTACTGGTGGTTTGTACAGAGACGCAGGTGCTTCAACAGCTGTTGCACAGGGTTACAGAGGTGCTACGCTTATGAAAGCTAAAATGGACAACCTGGGAATCATCAACTGGACTTTTGATTCTATTCACCCGAACTTACATACCGATGGTACAGGTGTTGTTGATGCATTTACACAAGCGCTTCTCGGGTTCAATGCAAACGGCACTGTTGGTTACTGCGTATTCTTCGGAGTGGATGGTTCACAAACAGCTTCTGCTACACGCTCTTTCCTTCCTATCGTTTACAAAACAATCAACAGCGGCGCTTCATGGACAATGCAGCCGATAAATGATTTCAGCACTATTCCGGTCATTGCTAATATGCTTATTCCTGCATCAGACGGACAAATCAAACCGTGGTTCGATCAGAGCCAGGGGGCTGATGTTGTTGTGGATGCAAACGACCAGCTGCATATAGTTTGTGCAATTTCAAGCGGCGCATCGAATCATGATGATTCTCTCGGATTTACATGGACACTTACCGGTCAGAACGGTGCTACAGGAAGACATTACATGTATGATGTGCATACTACTCCTACTGGTTGGGATGCATGGATGATCGATTCATTGATGACCACTTCTTCATCAACAGGTTCGATTTTCGTTGATGGTGCGAACAGCAATGCGCTAGTTGAAACTGATGCACGTTTACAAGTGTCACATTCAACAGACAGAACAAAGCTGTTCTACATGTGGGCAGATACAGATCCGAGTGCTGCGGGCGGTGAAAACGTTATTCCTGATCTGTTCGGAAAAGGAGTTGATCTGACAACCGGTTTAGCAACAGTGCGCAAACAATTTACTACCAGCCAGGATTTCTATTTCCATTACATTTCAAATGTGGCTTTGGTAAATGGCACTACCTACAGCGTTCCTGCAACGAATTCTATTGACAGAAGCGGAGCACATGATATTGCAACTACATTCGATCACTACTTTGTGAACGATGTGACATTTAACCTGAACGAATTTAATGTGATCATCGGGGTCAATACAACTGAATCTGAAATTGGTTCGGTGAATACGTATCCGAATCCGGCGAATGAAATGGTTAACGTTAATCTGAATCTTGTAAATGGCGGTAACGTTTCACTTGTATTATTTAATTCGATCGGTCAGCAGGTGCTTGTTGAAAATCGTGCACTTACAACCGGTTCAAATCTTGTTCGTCTTAATACATCTGAATTGCCTTCGGGAATTTACATGCTTGTTGTTACTTCTGCGGAAGGAAAAGCAACTTCTAAAATTGTAATTCAGTAAGCAACGATTATATTTTTTGCGAAGGGTCCTGCATCATGCGGGACCCTTTTTTATTTGTTTTCCGCCGATTAATAAAAATTCATTCATGACTGATCAACTTCTAAATTAGGGTCATCACCGACTTTTAGTCATTCTTATTCAGTTTTATCTGCCGTTTTAGCAGTAATTTTCAATGGGCCTGAAAATTGAGTTCTTTTTATTGATCATAATTTTTTACTGATTTTATATATAAACGCAAAATGAACCTGAACAATTTCACATTAAAATCGCAGGAAGCAATTCAGCAAGCCCAGCAATTTGCCACAGCGCAAAATAACCAGGCAGTAGAAACGGGCCACTTGCTGAAGGGAATTTTAGCGGCAGACGAAAACGTTACGCCATTCCTTCTCAAAAAATTAAATGTCAACACTTCGCTCTTTTCGCAAGTTGTGAATCGTATCAATGATTCGTATCCGAAAATTTCGGGAGGAAACACTCAATATTTATCAAACACCGCGAACCAGGCGTTGCTTAAAGCTGTGAATCACCTGAAGGAATTCAATGATGAGTTTGTTTCTATTGAACATCTTCTTCTTGGTTTGCTCGACACCGGCGACCAGGTTGCGCAGCTGATGAAAGACAATGGAATCTCTTCCAAAGATCTGAAGACTGCCATTCGCGAATTGCGCAAAGGTGCAACGGTTACCAGCGCTTCTGCGGAGGACACTTACAATGCGCTGAACAAATACGCCATCAATCTCAATGCACAAGCCCGTAACGGCAAACTGGATCCAGTAATCGGCCGCGATGAGGAGATACGCCGCGTGCTGCAAATTCTTTCGCGCAGGACGAAAAACAACCCGATTTTAGTGGGTGAGCCCGGCGTTGGTAAAACGGCGATCGCAGAAGGAATCGCGCATCGTATTATGAATGGGGATGTGCCGGATAATTTAAAATCGAAGCAGATCTTTTCGCTTGATATGGGTGCGCTGATCGCTGGTGCAAAATACAAAGGTGAATTCGAAGAGCGATTGAAGGCGGTGGTGAAAGAAGTGACTACTGCTGAAGGAGAAATCATTCTTTTCATTGACGAAATTCATACGCTGGTTGGTGCTGGTGGCGGTGAAGGTGCGATGGATGCTGCAAACATTCTCAAACCTGCGCTTGCAAGGGGAGAATTACGCGCAATTGGTGCAACGACGCTGAATGAATTTCAGAAATATTTTGAAAAAGATAAAGCGCTCGAACGCCGTTTTCAGAAAGTAATGGTGGATGAACCTTCTTCTGAAGATGCGATCTCTATTCTTCGCGGTATCAAAGAAAAATATGAAGCGCATCACAAAGTGCGGATCAAAGATGAAGCGATCATTGCTGCTGTAGAATTATCGCAACGTTATATCAATGATCGTTTTCTTCCTGATAAAGCGATTGACTTAATAGATGAAGCTGCATCGAAATTGCGAATGGAAATTAATTCGATGCCGATCGAGCTGGAGAATATTGAACGTAAGATCCGCCAGTTGGAAATTGAACGTGAAGCGATCAAACGTGAAAATGATAAACGCAAGCTGGAAGAGCTTGGAAGAGAAATTGCAGAGCTGAATGATAAGCGCGCTGATCTTCGTGCGCAATGGCAGTCGGAGAAAGATGTGGTGGAAAGCATTCAGAAAGCGAAA
>JBKJMR010000065.1:0-5263 GCA_046596275.1 Bacteroidia bacterium
ATCGGAGGGCTTTTTCGGATATCTCAATGGCAACCTTCTTGGAATCAACTTCAATAAGTTTGGCCCCTTCTATGGCTGATTTAAATACAGTAAAGAGTACATCAATTATATTCTTTACATCTTCCTCAGTTAATTCCTCAAGCTTAGAAATATCAATACTATTTTGTGTTGGACGCGATTTTAATTCTTCAACTAAATCAATGTCTGGTATACGTTCATCCAAATCACTCGATGATATACTCTCTACAAAGTTTCCAGAATCAAGAATTCTAAAAATCAACCTATCCCCTTCCTCACCATATTTCCCCATCAACGTTTCCGTATTCTCCATCGCCGGCGTTTCAATCGGCTGATAACCGTACTTCTTGAAAACCGAACGAATGGTATCGAAAATATAATTTCGTCGCACCATTTCATCGGGAGAGAAATCGCGGGTGCCTTTGGGGATGGATGGTTTTTGAATGGCCATGGAAAAAATAATGTGCTAATGTGCTAATTTGCCAATGTGCTAATGTCTAATGAAAACTTGCAATCACGATTAGCAGATTAGCAAATTAGCACATTAGCAAATTAAACTGTTACGGTTTTTTGAATGCAGTGAGCTCGGTATAACCGTCCAACTTTTCGTTACGGTAATTTTCTGAGCGTACAGAACCTACTTTGAAGCTGAACCATTCAATTACTTTGATCGGTTTCATACCGGGAATGTTCATGCTACCCATTTTTATATTCACTTCCTGGATGTAAGAAACTTTATAACATTCCCACGTTCCGGCAGGCGTGGTTTTCGATTCCTTTGCTTCTACTTTCCTATCGTGAATAGTAATAGTGGTGGTCGAAAATTCCGTTCCGTTGTTCAAGGTGTGGATCGTAATGCTGCCGTTTTTCAAATTCGTACCCACCGCCATGTCTGCCGGATATTCGAGCAGATCGCCTTCAAAAGTCATCGTCATGTCCTTGCCTGCCTGGCTCATCTGCGCTGCTGCAAAACTTTTCATGTCGATCAGGTATTTCCCACCCTCACATTTCACTCCAATCTCTCCTTTGCTTAATTCCTTTTCCTTTTCATCCTTCATCACAGTTGCAATATCCGCAGTAATTCCGGTTCCTGTTTTTACTACGTTCTTCACCGTCGAATAGCTGTTCATCTGCACTTTATTTTTCGCATCGTACGTTGTCATCGTATAGGTTGCGCCGTTTGTCAGCTGCTCAAATTCACAGCCGGATATGTATCGCGTTGCCGAAATCATACTTGCCGATAGCAGGACAAGAAATAAAATTGCTTTTTTCATTGTAGTAGATAATTTGATTGTAAATAGATAGCCTGGCGGCTTCGTTATTTAATGCTAGTCGCTTCAATTATTTGTCGCCTTCGATACCTTGTCAGCCTTACTGCTTTGTCGCCTTCGATACATTCCGCTTAATCGTTTTTTGTCCGCTTCGCAGTTAAACTATCAAAGCGGAACACTCAGTCTGACAAGACCATTTTTCCCTTGTCAGACTTTCTGCTTTGTCGCCTTCGATACATCTCGTCAGATTCAGTATTTTTCTCATTCTACAAGATTTATTCTGACGAGACACTCAGTCTGACAAGACCATTTCTCCCTTGTCAGACTTTCTGCTTTGTCGCCTTCGATACATTTCGTCAGTAGAAAAATTGAATTGAAACATGATTTATTTCCTGACGAAACACTCAGTCTGACAAGACAATTTCTCTTTTGTCAGACTGAGTGTTTCGCAAAGCAATTGTAATATTTAAAGAACGTAATTAATTTGCGCAATGCCTGCCTGCAGAAGCGCGTGCAAGTGCAGCAGCAGGCAGGTATCGAAGTCTACACCGCCAATTTCTTATACCTGAATCGTCTCGGCTCAGAATCACCCAATCGTTTCTTGCGGTTCTCTTCATACTCCGAGAATGATCCTTCGAAGAAATAAACAGAACCATTTCCTTCGAATGCGAGAATGTGTGTGCAAACGCGATCTAAGAACCAGCGATCGTGGGAAATAATTACCGCGCAGCCTGCAAAATTGTCAAGCGCTTCTTCTAATGCACGCATCGTGTTTACGTCGATATCGTTGGTCGGCTCATCCAGCAGGAGAACGTTGGCGCCTGATCGTAATGTCAATGCTAAATGCAAACGGTTTCTTTCACCACCCGAAAGCACTTTTACTTTTTTGCCCTGGTCTTGTCCGGCGAATTGGAATTTAGAAACGTAAGCACGTGAATTTAATTTTGTTCCTGATAATTCTACGTATTCTGTTCCGCCGGTGATCGCTTCGAATACCGTGTGCTCAGGATTAATATCCGAGTGCGCCTGGTCAACATATGCGATTTTTACTGTTGGTCCTACTTTAAATTCTCCTGCCTGCGGCGTGTCTTCGCCCATGATCAGGCGGAACAAAGTTGTTTTACCCGCACCGTTTGGTCCAATGATTCCTACAATTCCTGCAGGCGGCAATTTGAAATTCAGATTTTCATAAAGCACTTTATCTCCAAACGCTTTATTCACATTCACAGCTTCAATCACTTCATTTCCTAAACGAGGTCCGTTCGGAATAAACATTTCTAATTTTTCATCTTTCGACTTCACATCTTCACCGAGCATCTTTTCATAATTCGCAAGACGTGCTTTCGATTTCGATTGTCTTCCTTTCGGACCTTGTCGCACCCATTCTAATTCGCGCTCCAGATTTTTACGACGTTTACTTTCTGTCTTTTCTTCCGACGCTAATTTTTTAGATTTCTGATCGAGCCATTCCGAATAATTTCCTTTCCACGGAATTCCTTCACCGCGATCCAATTCAAGAATCCATCCTGCAACATTGTCGAGGAAATATCTATCGTGAGTAACGGAAATAATTGTTCCGGGATAAGATTGCAAATGATTCTCTAACCATAAAACCGATTCAGCATCCAAATGGTTAGTCGGCTCATCGAGCAGGAGAATATCAGGCTGCTGCAAAAGCAAACGGCACAATGCAACACGGCGGCGTTCACCACCCGAGAGTACGCTCACCGGCGTATCACCTTCCGGGCATTGCAACGCATCCATTGCTCGTTCGAGCCTGCTTTCAATATTCCACGCATCGAGCAATTCAATTTTTTCAGAAAGGCGCGACTGCCTGTCAATCAATTTATTCATCTCCTCATCCGTCATCGGTTCAGCGAATTTATTATTCACTTCCTCGTATTCGCGCAGTGTGTCATTGATCTCTTTCACACCTTCCTTCACAATATCCATTACGGTTTTTGTCTCGTCGAGCTTTGGCTCCTGCTCAAGCATGCCAATGGAATAACCCGGAGAAAAGTGAACTTCACCAATGTAATCTTTATCTACACCGGCAATAATCCGAAGCAAAGAAGATTTACCCGAACCATTCAAACCGATCACGCCGATCTTCGCGCCGTAATAAAATGAGAGATAAATATCTTTAAGAACCTGCTTTTGCGGCGGGTGAATTTTTGAAACATTCACCATTGAAAAAATAATCTGTCTTCCTTCTGTTGACATGATGGTATGGTTGGGAGTGAAACTTCATTTTTTGCGGGAGACAAATATCGTGAATAATTACCAATTACGGGATTACCAATTACCGGATTACCAATTAGCAATGCACAAGTGAAAATGGCAACATTTCAAAGAATACAAGGAGTTTTATGGAGCGATAAATGCACTGCGCGCATAAAACCTGCTTTACGCTGTACTCCTCGTCCCACCTCACCAGCCAACGCAACTGTGGGGTGCCGCTGCAATCAGGGCTAACCCCCTTTCATTTTTTTAACGAAAATAGGATTGGCTTGAAAACTCCAACACACTAAATTTGACAAAACGCTACGAATGAATCTTCCACGCATAACGAATCCCTGTCCTGCTGATTTTGAAAGAATGCCACCTGCTCCAAATGGCCATTTTTGTGCAAGCTGCTGCAAAGTGGTTGTAGATTTTACAAAAAAAACAACATCTGAAATTTTTGAATATTTAAAATCACATACCGGCACATGTGGTAAATTCCGGCCATCACAAGTTCAGCCGATCACTGTTCCTTCTTCACAAAAATTTTCCCTGAGACTAAAAAGGTTTTCAATCGCGCTTTACCTTGCTTTCGGAGGTTTGTTGTTTTCCCTTGCGTCATGCGGTGGCGGATTAGATGATTCAGCGCCTCAATTTATGGACGAATCTCTGCATTATGCCAAATTGAACGCACAGTATAAGCAAACGCAGAACTCTTTGCGTCAGGATTCAATCAACGGCGGTGCCTTAGAAAACGATTCAGTCAAGACGCCCCGTTAAATTTAAGTTTGGAAATAAATCTCTTATCGCAAAATTCCAAACCGCATCGCAAACTGCACCCCCATGGAACTGTAACCTTTGTAGAAATCCGCATATTCTGAAAATGCAAACCCAAAGTTCCTGTTGCGGAAAGTATAGGATTGCTCACACTGTACAAGCACCCCTGTGGTACTTATAATGCTTTCGATTTTAAATTGCTTAGAATAAAGCATTCCTTCCGGCGACACAGCGTTGATGTCTTGTCTAAAAGTTGGTCCCGCAAAAACACTTATCGCCGCGTACCTGCTCTCAGCAACTCTGTAACCTGCAAAAATAGTACTCTGATTTTGCTTGTTCCTGTAATACCGCTTTTCATAAAATTGAGGCGGAGCATTTGGAATAGGAATTCTTCCCTCAGACATGGTTGGATAAGATCCGATAACGCTTGCACCAAGAATTATTCTTCTCACCTCAAAATAGCTTTGAAAACCACCTGTTAGTGGATGGTCGCCTAAACCAACAAAAGCCGAAATTTCCCAATGAACATTATTGTTATGATCTGCTTTTTCAGCCAGTTTCTTTTCTCTCACCAAACGTCGCTTTTCATATACTTTTTCATTATGAATAATTGCTTCGCGATTGCGTTTATGCTGTTCAACGAAAAAGTTTTTGTTAAATCGCCGTGGAGAATATGAAATACCCGCAACAAATCCATTCAGGTTATTGTAGCTATTGAAAGTGGTGTAATAATTTGCAAACAGGTACCACGAATTTGCTTCAGTTTTGCCTGGCTTCCATTGCACCTCAGCATCAAAAGTCAAACCAACAGTTTCGTGCAGAATAGACTCACCATAACTTGAAAAACCATGGACAAAAGCAATATCCCCGGCACCGGCAGAAAGTGTTGTATTAAATCGTTTCCCAACGTGAAACCGGTAACCCGCCAGCCAGGAATTCTGAAAAATATAATTGACTCCCTTATCAGACCGGAT
>JBKJMR010000106.1:0-8055 GCA_046596275.1 Bacteroidia bacterium
TTTGCTTTTTAAAACATTGGATCGAAACTTTCCTGATTCCAATTTCTATGCGAGAGGAGCAGCTGAATAAAATCTTTTGCCATTAAATCAGCTTGCGATTTTATTCCCTGAACCATTTTGGAATAAAATTTTTAGTTGGAAAATGAAAACTTGTAGGATGAATAGAATTGCAATAAATTTCAGCAGCACTTTTTCTTTTTTAGCGATTGCCGGGGTCCGGCCAACATCCCCATTGAAACCGGACCCACAGCGGATCGCATGAAATTTACCAATACGTGACAAATCTATCCGGAGCATGGACCGGGAACAAATCAGAGATTGATGTGTTTATACCTGTCTATGGACTTTTTTAATGGTGAAGGAGAAAGCAATCCACTGATTCACAGTAATTTGAATATGCAAAAGTTATCCTGTCCAGACTTTATACATCATTTGACCATTTTTATACCTGTTCAAAAGCGATTTTTTAACCACAAACGGCTTTCATGATCATTGATTAAACCGATTAATTGCGCTACATTCAATGCGTAACGAAATGACAGTTCTGCTTATAACCCTTGCCAATACAGCGAGACAGCAGAAGAAGAACAATAACTCATGCATTTTGGCGCTGTGAATTAAAACCAGTCAGGTTAACCTGAAAACGTCCACCAAAAACAATCATCTTTATACATGTCAGGCAAACATTCCGATTCGCTTCACCGGCTCATCCATTCTCTTTCAAAACAGGAAAAAAGGCACTTTAAGATCTTTGCTTCCCGCCATACGATCGGTGAGCAGAACAATTATGTTTTGTTGTTTGATGCAATTGAGAAGATGAAGGAGTATGATGAAACTGTTTTGCTGAAAAAATTCAAAGGCGAGAGTTCACTCAATAATTTCAGCATTACAAAATCGCGTTTGTATGAAACTATTCTGCGCAGCCTGGATGTTTTTCATCACAACAGCTCTGTCGATGCGCAGCTTTGGAAAGAATTGCATTACACCGAAATACTTTACAAAAAAACATTGTACGATCAGTGCGCAAAACGTTTGAAGAGCGCGCGCAAACTGGCAGAAAAATATGAGAAGCATGCGGTACTTGTGCAAATACATGCGCTGGAAAAATCACTTGCTGAAAAAGATTCGTATTCAGGCATGCGTGATGAAAACATTCTTGATGTGCTTGCTGAAGATCGTAAAGTGGCGGAAGACATTCGCGTGTACAATGAATTGTGGAATGTAAAAAGCCGTTTGTTTTTATTGCTGAATACAAAAGGCCGCGCACGTGGTTCGGAACAGCTGGATGAATTCCGTCATTTGATCGACGCATCTTTACAGCAACAAAAACCGGAAGTGCTGAGTGTGAATGCGCGGTTTATGTATCATCACACCTACAGCGCCTATTATTTTGCAATCACTGATGCAGAAAATTGCAGGATACATCTTGCTGCCAATGTTTCGCTCATCGAATCCAACACAGATATTTTCCGCGACGAGCCGAATGTTTATTTCGGTGTGCTTACCAATTTGATTTATGTCTGCAGCCGTCTCAAGCTGTATAAAGAAGTTTTAGAAAATCTGAAAAAGCTTCGTTCGCTGCCTGAGAAACTGGATACCGCGCGCAATGAAGATCTTGAAATCAAATTGTTCTCAAGCGCATACAGTCTTGAGCTCACGCTTTATAATTCAATCGGGCATTTTGATAAAGCGATGGAGCTGGTTCCGAAAATTGAAGAAGGACTTCAGCGGTTCGAAGGAAGGATCAGTAAATTACGTGAAGCGCATTTTATCATCAGCGTTGCTGTCGCATATTATGGCGAAGGCAAATTTCAGCAGTCATTAAAATGGACCTCGCGTTTGCTGAACGATTCGGAGATCGGCGAAAACGAATGGATCTTTGCGGTTGCCCAGGTATTTGCGCTCATTTTACATATTGAGCTGAATAATTTTGATGTGCTTCCGTATGTCGGCCGTTCGGTGCAGCGTTACCTGAAAACCCGTAACCGCGCTTATCAATTTGAAAATGTATTTCTGAAATTCGCAGAAAAAATATCCAAAGCCGACGATGCAAAAACAATCCAGCCGTTATACGAAGAGCTCAATGTAAACCTTCGTAAGCTGGATGAAGACCATTTTGAAAAAACCGCTTTTGAATATTTTGACTTTCCTGCCTGGGCAGAAAGCAAAGCAAGAAACATTTCTTTCAGGGAAATCGTATCAGAAAAAGCAGGAGCGGTGCAGGAAATTTAACCTTAGATTATTCTTCGCATGCGTTTAAAACACTAATTGCTCAATAAAAGTGCTTTACCTTTGTGCTATGAAAAAGCTCTTCGTTTTATTTGTTTTGATATTCGCGGCAAATCTTCTTTCCGCACAAGATGCTGCTACAACACATGCTGAGTTCACTTTGCAGGGAAAAACCTATATCGCAAATTACGACGAGACAAAACATGTGCTGACCATGAGCGAAGAAGTTTCATTCGAGATTTACGACGAAACCGGTTCTTGCATCAGGCGCTCAGAAGGATTGACTGTCGACTTCAGAACAATATTGAAAGCGGAAGAAAAAACATTTACTATTCGTTTCTACAAAAAAACAAAGCAGTCGAAGCGAAAGAAGAAATCTTCCATTAAACAAAGAGGGGAGATTGGAATAATGGTGATCAAGGACAAAAAATAATTATTCCTTCCTGAACTTTCCATCTGCATTCATCAAAACCAGGAATGCGATATTGTGACGCTCTGATTCAATAATTGCATCGGCTGAAGTTTCCATTGGTAAATACACTCTTCCCGCGCATGCAATTCTTCCGTCTGCCAACTGAATTGCGGTAAGAAAATCTGAAGCGGTAGGATAAGCAGAGCTATACATGGAAGGTAAAAATGCGTCAGGGCCATCCATCATTCCCATTTCATCCTGCTTCAATGCCGCCATATCAGGAGAGAAAATCCGGAAGGCTCCTTTGCTTACAATATATGTTCCTGTGGTTTTAAAAGTTGATCCGTAGAGAAATATATTTCCGTTTGCCAACGTGAGCACGCCATTGGCACGAATGTCTTCCAGTTCTTTCATAATGATCAATGTGCCGTTTGAATCCAGGGAATAAATTTTTGTGTTTGATTCCGGAACAGATTCATTGCCGGTGCTGCAAATGAAAATGAGTCCTTTGTTTTTTGATTCAGAAACACCTTGTGCATAAAATCCCCTGCAGTTTGTCATCTCTTTTCTCCAGAGCATTTCACCTGTTGCAGAAAGCTTATAAATGATGCTTGAATAAGCAGTAAGCTCTTCATTATACAATTTTCCCAGCACGATGACTGAACCATCTTTTAACGCAAAAACTTTTGACGCTTCTTCGTTTTCTTCAGTCGTCAGTGTTTTATACCATACCTGCTGATCATCAATCACATTGTATTTGTAAAGCGAGATGTGATATTTTCCGGTGCTGCTACTTTGAACTGTTTTTGCAAGCACGGCATATTCTTTATCCAGCTGACACACATCACCGGTTAGTGTAGTTGTTGAAGTAAGAATTGCATCCGTGCCCTGAACTTCCCCTTTCGTATTGATGGTGTTCAACGAAATTGTCAATTTATTATCCACTACTTCTGTTCCCCATATTCTGCAACGATCGGCGGAACAGATCGTGAAATTATTTACTTCATAAAATTTATTCGCTGTAGCAAGTGTAGTTTGTGATTTCAGCTTTCCGGCTTTATCACAAACTGCCCAATACGGACTCGGATTATTATAAACAGCATCGCTAGCTTTTCCTAATAAATAAATATCCCCATTGGAACTCTCTTTGATTGAAATGATCCGGTTGTTTAAACGATTGCTTGTGCTGTCGCCGAACCAGGATACACCTGTTTGTGAAAATAGAATTGCCGGCACGAAACAAAGCAATAAAAATAGCGGGGAGATTTTTTGGGTTTTCATAAAGACATAAAGAGTTGATAGGGGAAAAGTGACGCTATTCAAAGGAAGAATTAATGCATAGCTACTGCAATACTACATATGCGGTAGACCGGGCCTGCTTTAAATCTCATTTTGTAGAATAAATTGCGCAGCGTTTAACCTTTGAAAAAATACAACTCGCTTATTATCAGTGTAAAATGGTGTGGCACGAATATTTAAATAAGTAGGCAACATACTATACATTATGAAAAACTTCGAAAAAAATTCAACTGACCCAAAAATCCAAACTCCGGTGTCATTTAGAAAAACTTCCATTGACTTTCAAGTAGCTAAGACATTTGCTGTATTTGCATTATTGTTAGTCACCATGCTAATGAGCTCCTGCGATTTTATCGGCGGTGTTTTTAAAACAGGAATGGGTGTTGGAATTTTTATTGTTGTCGCAATTATAGCAGTAGTGGTAGCGCTGATTATGCGTTCAGGGAAAAAATAAAACAGGCTCCTTTTCGGGGAGCCTGTTCTAATATAAAAAGCACACTACTTATTTCTGCACAGCAATTTTCTCAATGCGCTGTTCACCGTTACCGGTAATCTGCATGAGGTACAAACCTGTTGCTTCACCTTGTAAATTGATTTGTTGTGTGAAGCCGGCGCTGATATTATTTTCAATCGAAGAATAAACAACCCTGCCCTGCAAGTCAGTGATCACGATTTGCATATCGCCAATGTTTGAGTTTACAGAAAGTGTGAACACTCCATTGTTCGGATTCGGATAAACCGTGATTTCATTCAACAAAGATTCTTCTGTTACACCTACACATGCACTCACGGTAACCAATGTAGTTGATGCATCTCCGCAGCCATTAGCATCTGTATAATTGTAAGCGAGCGTGTGTGCTCCTGTTCCCGCGGTCATTGGTGAGAAAGTTGATCCTGTTACACCGGGACCTGACCATGTTCCGCCTGCGGGAGTTCCTGTCAAAGTAATGGTTGCATCATCCAAACACGCTGAAGAAGCAGACGCAGTTGCAGTTACTGTAGGAATTCCATGAATGGTAACGTTGATCGTAAGTATGCTGTCGCAACCCATTGCATTCGGGATCGTGTCCATATAGGTTCCACTTACTGTATACGTCATGTTACCACTTGGTACCATATAGATCGAACAATCTGAAACACTGAAGCTGTTTGCCGAATTGTTGAGTGCAACTGTAATGGTCATAATGCTGTCGCAACCCATTGCATTCGGGATCGTGTCCATGTAAGTTCCGCTCGTTGTATACGTTTCATCGCCGCTTGGAACGGTGTAGCTGCCGCATCCGCTTACGTTAAATGCGCTTGCTGTATTGTTGATCCAAACCATGATCGTCATTATACTGTCGCAACCCATTGCATTCGGAATTGTGTCCATGTAAGTTCCGCTCGCTGTATACATTTCATCGCCGCTTGGAACGGTATAGCTGCTGCAACCGCTTGCGCTGAAAGTGCTTGTTGTATTATTTATCGAAACGGTGATGGTCATAACACTGTCGCAGCCCGATGCATTCAGGATCGTATCCATGTACGTTCCGCTTGTAGTGTAGGTCATGTTACCGCTTGGCACAGTATAGCTGGCGCATCCGATCGCGCTGAACGAGCTGGTTGTATTATTAATTGAAACGGTGATTGTCATTACACTATCACAACCGAGCACGTTTGGAATTGTATCCATGTAAACGCCGCTCACAGCATACGTTTCATCGCCGCTTGGTACAGTATAGAACCCGCAACCACTAAAGCTGAAAGAGCTGGAGCTGTTCGCCATGTTTACAGAGATCGTCATAATGCTGTCGCCGCATCCGGCAATTGCAGGAATTGTATCATTATAAACTCCGCTTACAGTATACGTTTCGTCACCGCTCGGCACAGTGTAAAAATAACAAGCATTCACGCTGTATGAGCTGAACACTGTTGGAGGATTAATGAGCTCCGCAACTTCAGCTGCTGTAAGCGCACGGTTGTAAAAGCGGAATTCATCCAGCTTTCCACCCGCAGGTGCGCCAACATTGGTTGCGTAACCCATTACTTTTAATGGACCTGTTCCGGTAAGGTTTACAGGACCTTGTACAACAGTAGCAACAAGCACACCATCAAGGTAACCATAAGTAAATCCTGCGGCAGCGTCATAAACAAAAGTGGTAACGTGAGGCGCAACAGTTGCTCCGCCCGGAACGGTTATATCATTAATTGGCCCGCGAAGGATCCAGTTGTTCGGACCGGCCACACCATTTGTAAAGCAACGGAACGAGGTGGTATTTGCATCACCGAAAATATAGAACAGCGTTGCGCTTGCTGTGATGTCCTTTGTGTACATGGAAATCGTCCATGAGGAGTTTCCAAGATTTGGCGCCCAGCCGGTGTTCAGGTAATCGGTGGAAGCTGAATTACCCGAACCGATGAGTGCGCCCTGGCATTGACCTGTTGGCCCTTGTGAGAGTCCGCCCATGATGGTTGCGGTAGCGGTGTTCGCAGGCGGTGCACTTGCCTGGTTAGGCACTGTAGTGCCGGTGCCGTTAAAAGTGTAATAAAGCAATTCGGGAACAGCCTGCGCAAAAAGCGAAGCAGATCCGATTAGTAAACACAAAAATGTAGTAAGGGTTTTTTTCATTTGGGAAGATTATGAGGGTTTGCCACGAAAATAGGTCATATTTACTGCATAGCACATAGAACGCTGAAATTATATTCACAATGAAAATGTGAATTGTATGCCAGTGCTAATAAATCTGTGATTTGGAAATCAGATTGTTATTTCCCCAACAACGCATCCCAGCCCTGTGCTTTGATCGGGTGCATTGTATTGGAACGTGTAACAAGATTTACCCCGCTCTCTTTTGCAGTAATATGTCCAATGAAAGTTACATCAGGATTATGCTGTAGCTTTTCGTAATCTTTCATGTCAATAGTAAAAAGCAATTCATAATCTTCGCCGCCGTTCATCGCGCACATGGTTGGATCAAGACTGAATTCTCTCGCACGATCGAATGTCATCGGATCAAGCGGAATTTTTTCTTCGTAGATCTGCGCGCCTACTCCTGATTGTGTGCAGAGATGCAGAATTTCAGAAGCAAGTCCGTCAGAAACATCGATCATCGAAGTCGGAACTATGCCAAGTGTATTCAGCATTTGCACCACATCAATTCGTGCTTCCGGTTTTAACTGGCGCTCGAGAATATAATCGTTGCCTTCCAGGTCGGGCTGAATTTTGGGATCGGATTTAAAAACCTGCTTTTCTCTTTCAAGCATCATCAATCCCATATACGCGCCGCCAAGATCACCGCTCACGCACAAGAGATTTTTATCTTTTGCGCCATTGCGGTAAACGAGCTTTTCTTTTTCGCCTTCGCCAATGATCGTGCAGGAAATAATTAATCCGCTTGTTGAAGAAGTTGTATCGCCGCCAACAAGATCAACGCCGTAACGTTCGCATGCAACCAACATTCCGGAGTACAGTTCTTCAATTGCATCGAGTGGAAATTTACTGGAGATGGCAATTGAAACGAGCAATTGCTTCGGCACCGCATTCATCGCGCAGATGTCGGAAAAATTTACTGTTGCTGCTTTATAACCGAGATGTTTCAGCGGAACATAACCTAAATCAAAATGAATGCCTTCTACCAACATGTCGGTAGAGACAACAGTCATCTTTTTTTCGCCGTATTCAATTACAGCTGCATCATCGCCAACACCTTTTATAGAAGATGGATTTTTAAGCTCAATATGTTGGGTGAGATGGCGGATCAAACCGAATTCGCCGAGTTTCGAAAGTTCTGTGGTGGAGGAATTGTCAAGCATGGGGTAAAGGTAGCCACAGATTTCGCAGATTTCGCAGATGGATTTGCGCAGATTTTTTATTGAACCTACCATTAATTCCTAGCCCTGACTGTAATGGAAAACCCGGACCCTGAAGGAACGTCCTTCACGTTTCCTTCAGGGGAGGATTTGCAATGAAAGGCAGGACAGGTGTTTATTCGATGAGCCGCAGAATCGCTCCTACAAATAATAGCCTGTTTGAGACGAACTTTCACATTGAAAACGCAGAACCCTCCCGATCGTGATCGGGACGAAACTCAGAACTTATTTTCCTTGCACATCTACCTAAAAGTAGGTATTTTTGC
>JBKJMR010000384.1:0-2673 GCA_046596275.1 Bacteroidia bacterium
GCTCCAGCCACGTAATTACAGGCCCAGATCGTTCCGTCATCCTGCACCGCAATTCCAGCAAGTGACAAAGTCCCACCGGTAACGCCAGTCACATCCAGATTCGTGATGGCGGCACCATCCGAACTGGAAAACTTTAAAATTTTTCCTGACTGAACCTGCAATAAATTCCCCGTAGCGGGATTAAAGTCCATGTCCCGATTGCTGGCACTTCCCGCAACATCATTGCGCCATTTCTGGGTTAAAATTTGAGCATCCAGATTAAATACCGTCCACCCAAGAATAGTGGCAAAAATCCACAGAGTTACTCTTCTTAAGTTCGAAGAACTGTGGGCACTGAGGACATTTTTTTTGATCATAGTGGTTGAGAGGATTACTAATTAAATAAATTATCAGAAAAGTTCGAGCACGAAGATTGAGTTGTCTCTTTCATATCGGGATCAGTAAAAGTGTAGCAACAATAAAACCACGCTCAACGACACGGCACAGCTTGCTGGTTGTAGTCAAAAAGATGCGGAAATCAAGATCAATCCCATTTCAACAATGGGTTTCTCAGCGAGGAGTAATAGCCCACTGAAATTTTCTAAATAAAACCCAACTGCATTCTCCTTCTAAACGGTTTTTTATTGGTCTTGATTTAATGAAGTGCCCAAGTAACAGGATAATTCCGAATGCCCTTCCCAATAGTCCACTAGTCGTTTGTGTCGTGCGCATTTGAGAAATTTCCAAACTTTCACTTTGCTAAAGGCAAATC
Source organism: Bacteroidia bacterium (assembly GCA_046596275.1). Lineage (GTDB taxonomy): Bacteria > Bacteroidota > Bacteroidia > Palsa-965 > Palsa-965. The sequence goes on from JBKJMR010000384.1 coordinate 752, forward strand.
TTGAACGGATTCCAATTCATAAAAAAACCGGACCCACAAAGGTCCGGTTTTCGTTTTTAATTTAGTCCAGCTGTTAGTTGCTCAAACGGAAGAATCTATTCGGTTCCGTAAACGTGTTTGTGTAAGGTGCGGGTGTAGGATTTGCGAGGTTTGTACTGGTGTTGGGAACGGTTGTGTAAACGCCCGCCACATTAGTTGACGATTGTAAATTGTGCGCCCCCGTCCAATTCAGCACGACGTTGTTATTTGTCAAACTGACTGACAAGGTGGGGGCCAGCGGCGCGCTGGGCAAGGAAGCGCCAACCGGAAGAATTAGCAAGCGGAATGACACCGGCTGATCCAAATTTACCATTGGATTAGATGCTGCACCTGCACCGGACGCAGTCAACCGCAACCATTTGCTAACGCTGTTTGTGCCATTCCATTGGAACGCGACCCGAAAGGATTTAGTGCCAGTGTCGGCCACACTATTGACCACGTTTCCGATGTTGGGCGCGGGAAGAAGGTTTCCGCTTGTCGTGCCGGAAAAGGTTGGAACCCGAAATCCAAAGTCCACCCTACCTGCAATAGAATCTTCAAACGATTGAAAAACCGTAGTTCCATTCTGAATATTGTCGATGTAGAGGTCAAACGGGCCCGTGTCATCTATCTGATCAATCGCAAAATTGATCGATTCCAAAATTCCCCATTGTGTGGCAATATTGTTAGGATTTCCTACCGACGGATTCCATTGAATAGACACATTCGTTTGAGTCATCGTTGGAGCCACATTGGTTCCCGCTGTCCAACTGTTATTCATATCATTGAAAGTCGAAACCGTAGGAACATCAACGTATTCAAGATAGCCATTGGTATTATAATTACGGAGAAGGCGGTATCCCTCGGCTCCTTGAACTGCGTCCCAAGTCCAATCAACCGCAAAAACATCATTACTGGTTACAGTGGGAGATGTTGCTGAGGTTCGAGAATAAATTAAAACCCCATTTTCTGGAACGGTTTTATAGGAATAAACTTTGATTGAAACGTTATCGTTCGCCACATACCCAGTGCCTATGGCGGCAGTCCCTGTAACGTTGGTCGGACTTGCGACAACCACGGTTCCACGGTCAAAAACTACGTTTTGCCACTGGTTGCTGGGATAAACGACGGGCGCATCAATGGGTGCACCTCCCTGTACTGCGGAAGCTCCTAAAAAGTGAAGAATCGTGCTCGATGTGTTGCCCGAAGCTCCTACGGGTCCAGTGCTGGAAGTTTCGCGGATGGTTAACGCAACACGCACGCTTGGGTTCGCTCCGCCGCCAACGACGGTTCCGGCGGTAGGAACGCAGCCTTGCTGACCGTTAACTGTTTGAGTGGCACCCACGAGGGCCCCCTTAACCAAACCCGAAACCGCGACGGATTCCGTCCCACCGACCAGTCCCGTGGTTTTGGTGCCAATAAGAACCATGCCGGAGCCGGAATTTTGATAAACAGAAACAGAGGTCGCATTAGTGGCTACTCCCGTGACAATAACATTGGTAGAGGTCGCGCCGAGCGGTCCGGTAACACCCACAACAGCCGTATTCAGGCAGGGCTCGTCTAAGGTAAATCTGAAGCAATCGACAAGAAAACGTAATGTGAGGGCATTAGTTCCTGCACTTTGCAAAAATATTTCAAATGCGGGCGTAGAGGACCCGGGATCGTTAGTTAAATAACCTAAAAACGTCCATGGCTGGGGTGCCGGCTGGCCGTATTTACGCTGAAAGGCGTCAGATTCAGAAAAGGAAAGTGTCCCGCCAACTACATTAGTAAAACCAACAATCGCGGTTGTGGTGCTATTATTTGCAGTGGAGCTATGCGTATAATGAATACGATAAACGCCGCCTTGAACCCCGAGGTTTGGTGTAATTTTCACGATTGGAGCGCCATTCGTAAATCCTGAT
>JBKJMR010000475.1:0-2716 GCA_046596275.1 Bacteroidia bacterium
TGCGAATGGCGTAACCAATATAGGCAAAACGATTGCAACTGCCAGGTAAAGCATTTTCGATATTACAAGCTTCCAGTATTCTCTCTTCGGTTTAGCATTCTGCGATTTTGTCAAACCCGATCTATTGTATTCACGCAGCTGGAAAAAATCTCCAACCAGTTTCGATAACGTCATCAAGCTGTACAAAAAGAAAACATAGAAATGCTGAAAACGGTGAATCTTTTTCAAAGGCGCTTCATGCGATAAGCGAATTACGGCACGTGAGCGAATATCTTCATCATAACCATCAATATTTGTAAACGTATGATGATTTAAATTATGCTGCATCTTCCAGTTGAACACGTTTCCGCCAATAGCATACATCGTAGAACCGAACGTTTTATTCAGCCACCCTTTGCCCGAAAAAGATCCGTGCACCGCATCATGCATCACCGACATTCCCACACCGGCCATACCTATTCCCATCACCACGGCCAGGATTATAAACAGCCATCCGCTCATTGGTAAAATCAACATCGCAATAAAAGGAACAAAATAAAGTGCAAGCATCGCTACCGATTTGCCAATCAATTTTCCTTCGCCTTTCGTTGAAATGTTTTTCTCTTTGAAGTACGCATTTACTTTTTTTCTCAATGTCGCAGCAAATGCTTTTTTGTCTGTATTCAAAAACCTGATCGTTCTCATTTTCTTTTTCTCTCTTTTAGTGGGGATAATCTTGCTGTATAAACGTCAAAACCCGCACCGCAGATGTCTGTCATGCACTGCTGTCATGCTTATTTAACAGAACGTAACAGCTTTCCCCAATTACTGTTTTTTCATTGTTAAATTCCCCACTTTTCGTCCGACGTTTTATGCATTTCGTCGGTGCATGACAAAATTGGCAGATGACAAATTCACTTTCGCGACAGGTATGTGCAATTACACACAAAGTTTTTTCGCGATTAAATGCTACAGCAATGGGAACTATTTTCGCAATGCACATTAGGGTTTTCTACAGTGTAAGTGCATGATAAGAATGATAAGAATGGTAAGACAAATCAGGGCGTTCTCGTCAAAAGAATCATCATCTTAAAATCTGAAACTTAATTTTGACGAGACGGGCTTTACGCTGCAAGTCCTCCCGTGAAGGAAACATGAAGGATGTTCCTTCACGGTCCGGGCTTTTCGCTGCAATCCCTCACGCGAAAAAAAACGCACAAAAGCTTTCGTACAAACAACAGGCGGCGCACAAAAACCTTTCGCACAAACGCGAGGCATCGCGTTTCAACGGGCGGCGCACTAAATCCTTTCGCACAAACAACGGGCGGCGCACAAAAGCTTTCGCACACAAACGCGAGGCGTCGCGTTTCTACAACAAAAAACTACCTTTACTTCAAAATATTTTTCCATTGACAAAACAAACAGATTTCCTCATCATCGGATCCGGTATTGCCGGACTTACCTACGCTTTAAAAGTGGCGCAGCATGGAAAAGTGCTGATGATCACTAAAGCAAACGAAGACGAATCAAATACTAAATATGCGCAAGGCGGAATTGCAGCCGTGATGTATGCGCATGATTCTTACAATAAACATATTGAAGACACTTTAATCTGCGGCGACGGTCTTTGTGATAAATCCGTTGTCGAAATGGTCATCCGCGAATCTACAAAACGTGTTACCGAGCTTGCAGAATGGGGCGCAAACTTCGACAAAACTCCAGCGGGCGATTATGAACTGGCACGCGAAGGCGGACATTCTGAACACCGCATTCTTCATCACAAAGACATTACCGGGTTTGAAATAGAACGCGCACTCCTTGCACAGGTAAATGCACATCCAAATATTGAAATCCTAGCACATCATTTTGCAATTGAAATTATTACGCAACATCATCTCGGCATCGATGTGAATTCACGCACACCGGATATTACCTGCTACGGCGCGTATGTGATGGATAATTTTTCCGGCATCGTGGAAACTGTTTTATCGCGCGTTACTTTAATTGCAACCGGCGGCGCAGGCCATGCGTATTCTACTACTACAAATCCAACCATTGCAACAGGCGATGGAATTGCAATGGTGTATCGCGCAAAAGGAAAAGTGGAGAATATGGAATTCATGCAGTTTCATCCCACTTCACTTTATCATCCCGGCGAAAAACCTTCTTTCCTCATCACAGAAGCAATGCGAGGTCACGGTGGAATTCTGCGCACACGCGACGGAAAAGAATTTATGCACAAATATGATGAGCGCAAATCATTAGCACCACGTGATATTACCGCACGCGCCATCGACAATGAAATGAAACTAAGCGGCGACGATTTTGTGTATCTCGATTGCACACATCTTGACGCGACAGATCTGAAAAAACATTTCCCGAATATTTATGTAAAATGTTTGTCCATCGGAATTGATATCACGAAAGATTTTATTCCTGTTGTGCCCGCTGCGCATTATTTATGCGGCGGAATCAAAGTAGATAAAAAAGGACGCAGCAGCATTGCACATCTTTACGCTGTCGGCGAATGTTCCTGCACCGGATTGCACGGCGCAAATCGTCTTGCATCCAATTCGCTGCTCGAAGCTGTTGTTTATTCACACGAAGCTTCAGCAGATGCGATCGCTAATTTTTCTTCCATCCGTTTCATGGAAAACATTCCTGACTGGAACGATGAAGGCACAGACGCGCCCGAAGAAATGGTATTGATCACACAAAGCATGAAAGAAGTCCAATC
>JBKJMR010000533.1:0-7776 GCA_046596275.1 Bacteroidia bacterium
GTGAAAGATGTGATGGATGAATTAAACCTGCGCCGTTATATTGTTGCAGGACATTCTATGGGCGGATATGTTGCGCTTGCTTTTGCTGAACGTTATCCTGAAAATTTGCGCGGACTTTGTTTATTTCATTCTTCTGCTTCACCTGATAGTGCAGAAAAAAAGCTCGATCGTGACCGCGGAATAAAATTGGTGAAACGCAATCCTGTTAAATATACGAATGCGCTGGTCGGAAATTTATTTGCTGTCGCGAACCAGAAATACATGAAAAAAGAAATCGGCTGGGTGCGACGTATGGCTGCAAAAACAAAAAAGCAGGGAATTGTTGCGAGCATTGAAGGAATGAAGATTCGTCGCAACCGCGAGATCATTTTAAAATTCGCGAAATATCCTGTACTGTTTATTGCCGGAACACGCGACATTGTTATTCCATTCGAAGCAATGCAAAAACAAGCAGAGCTGCCCAAAATCGGAAGGCTTGTTGCGCTTGAACGCGTTGGTCATATGGGATTTTTAGAAGCGAAAGAAATCGCGGTAAAAAAACTTCGCGCGTTTGCAGGCTCTTGTTATTCGAGGAAGGCTATTTGATGCAAAACTTTATAGTTCGAAGATTATCTCCATCGATAACACATAGTTGATACAACCCCGTTGTGAGATTATTTACAGCAATTTTATGTGGAGGTCTTCCGTCTAATTTCCCTTTAGAAATTTCCACTCCTGCAAGGTCGAAAATACTCCACAGGCATTTTTCTGTAAGTTGTTCGTAATTCAACAACAAATCGTTGTCTGTAATGCTGAGTTCCATCATCACTTTTTCCATGAAGATTTACTGATAAAATGGGCACTGGGGGAGAATTCATTAAGTTTTACGATAGAAGTTTCACAGAAGTTGAAACAATTCGATAAATACGGTTAAAACAAGGATGAAGCCCCTGCGACACCTTCTGCAATGCAAAAAAGAGGCCCGGATAAAAAGCAAAAGCCCCATTCCGAAACGTTTCAGAACAGGACTTTTTGCAGATTAACCAATAGTTATTGCTTCAGTATTTTCGCAGCTCCTGAAGATTTTCCATCAGCAATCCGAATGAGATAAATTCCCGGTGAAAGTTTTTTCAAATCGATAACTGTTGACGCTTTGGAAATTATTTCTGTTCCAACAAGCTGCCCTGTTACATCATAAATTTCAAGTGTAGCATTTCCATTTTCCGGATGATATGAAATGGTGACATTATCAGATGCAGGATTCGGATAAAGCTGGAAAAATAATTCATTTGAAATTTCCTTTACAGCAAGCGGATTGATTACGCAATTACATGGAGAATTTCCCTGATAAAATGCAATCGCACTGTCTGCCCGGTTTTCAATTATGCTAACACTTGAAACCGGTCCGTTGGATCCACGACCATAAACAAATACAAAGTCCATGCACATCTCCGCATACGGCTGAAGCGTAAATGGTCCTGATGATGCAATTGCGCGTCGGTCGCCAGGAGTGGTAGTTTCAAACCAAGAAGGTTGTGGAGTACCACCAGTTCCCCAACCTGTTGGATCCGAATCTTCGGGAAACATAAAATCTGCTACAATGCTTCCTCCATAACCATTTCCTCCATAAGTTAATGGTGAACCATCTGTCCAAAAACCAGAGAGGTAATTATAAAAATGTGTTGCATTTTGAGGATTCCCTGTCTGAGTAAAATCATTGTTAAAATACATGGCCTTATTCATCAGGCACACTTCACCGGGTTCATCCACCATGCCATTCCGGTTATTATCGATACCGTCGTTCGGATCTGCAAACGGTCCACGAAGAAAAACAGCTCCCTGCGCAGGTGGATTTGCACCATACGTTCCAACAGCAGGCAATGAAGATGAGCCATCATTTGCATCGGCGTTGTAAGCATAAAACATACTTCTGCCCACATCACAACCGACATAATCATCATCAAAAGCGCCAATATCAAAATCAATAAAGGAGCCTATGTAAACATTGTTCATAGCAACTGTTGAACGGTAAAACATTTTATAATTAAGAAAAACTGTCGTGTCAAGCCATGTGCCCGGTGCGCTGTAAGCATATAACATGGCATGAAATTCCACACTCAATTTTGCTGCGCCGGTTTCCGAATGAACATTTCTATCGTCATTAAAAATTACGAATAATGCCTGGTCACCTTTGATGCAAGGATAATCTCCCGAAGCAGGATTGTAAATTTGGTCGGCATCAACATCTACGTAAGCTGCAAGTTGCGCGGCTTGTCCTTGTGCGACATCTCCATTGCCCGGCCATGTTGCTATCTCGTTCGGAATAATTGAAAATAATCCGAGACGAAAACTATCAATTGTAGAACGGTTTATTTTCCAGACTTTATTCCAGAGCGCATCATTCGCAGTAGAATAACCTGGCCCATTCATTATTGGTCCTGGATAAAAATCATTTCCTGTTTGACGATAAGTTTGCGCAGCTACTTTTAATTGTCCGCCGGCATCAAGTCCGCCAATCCAAAGTGCGCCGGCATTAATAGTATGGGTTGTGCTTCCCTTAGGGACATTGAACTGTGCTGAATTATAATCAGTAAAAAGATCGCCATTAGAATTGATCATTGCGGCTGCCTGGTTAATATCAAGCGTTGCGTTTGCCCATGTTTGCGCGGTGGAAGAAATCGTGAGTGCGCAAAAAGCAGAAATTGAAAGTAGAATGTTTTTCATTTGTAGTAGTATTAAGTGATACAAGAACAGAATTATGAACCGCATTTCTTCAACCAAACATTTTCATCATTATACATGTCTAAAAAAAATCGCCCCGAGGGGTTTTCCGGGGCGATGGGTGATTATAAAGACGGCTGCGTGATGCAACCTGGAGGTCGATGAGGGTTTAAGAAATCCCGCCCATATTTTCTATTCTCTTACAACTTGAAAAACGGGCGGGACTCTACACCAAACTTACACACTCAGGAAAACACTACATGAAACACATTGTAAAGAATAAAACCAACACAAGCAATTCCTAAAACAATACTTACTGTTCCAAGGCCGTCGATGTGATACTCATGACCTTTTCGATGATTCGGTGACTTTTTCATGGCAATAATATTAGAGGGTTAATATATTCCCGGTCATTAACCGGGTTTCCGCTTTTGTTTGCCGAAGAGCGGGTGACTTCTTTTATAACGCTTCATCTTAGAAACGTTACACTTTTTTTTATGATTTAAGAGCCGGGTATACCAAACAGTTGCCGCAACATCCCCGAATACGTCAGCCGTTCCGGTATACCCTTAGGCTCAGGGCCTACGCTCTTAATATTTTTATTCCGTAAACAAATTCATTTTCTCATTGGTAAAAATTGAATTTGTTGCGGACTTATTTTTTCAATGAACGAATCAGAAATTTTGAGTTTGTAATAACCTCGTTGTTTCTTACACTCAATATTACGCATGTATTAAAGAATAGGTTAGTGACATTTAACAGGTGGCACACACGAAACTGTAAACGGAGAAAAATGGAGATTAACTGGTTTTGCTGTTGAGGGAAATTACTGTGAAAGGAGAGATTACCGTGGGGGGATTTGATAATCTGGTAATCTGGTAACTGGGTAATTGGATTGTAGTGATTGGTGGTTGTGAATTTTTTAAATTATATATCTCACCGAAGACGTTCCTTCGGGATAATTCCCGCATCGTAAATTCTTTTTGGTGATTGGTGAAAATTTAAAATGGTTGCCAGATATAATCCGGCAACCATTTTAAATTAATTCTCATTCTTATTTTTTCAATTACCCAGTTACCAGATTACCAGATTACCAGATCACATATTGAGGAGATGTTTTTAGACTTTGTTTAGTCTTGCTACGAATGCTTCTTTTTTGCGGCGGGAGATTTCTATTTGAGTTCCGTCGCTCATCACTGCGTAGCCACCGTCTGTTTTTAAGAAACGTACAACGTGATTCATATTAATAAGATGGTGATGATGCACGCGGATAAAATCGTCGGGAGGTAAAAGATCTTCGTAATGTTTCAAACTTGCAGATACAAGCAGCTTCTTTTTATTCTCGAGGAAGAAGCTGGTGTAGCTGCCATCTGCTTCGCAACGGATAATGTCTTTTACGTTTACAATCTCGTAAGCATTACCGGTAGGCAGAGAAATTTTCGTGTATTGATCAGTCGGCTTTTTGAAATTCTGCAGGAGAAATTTCAGGTTGTCGAGATTCGCGGTGTTGGAATGTTTTACACGAATCTTTTCTACCGCGTTCACTAATTCTTCCGGATCGATCGGTTTTAATAAATAATCGATCGCGCTGTATTTGATTGCGCGTAATGCATGTGCGTCGGAAGCGGTAGTGAAAATCACTTCATAGTTTGAGCTGTCGAGCCTCTCGAGCAAATCGAAACCACTTCCGTCCGACATTTCAATGTCGAGAAAAATCAATCGTGGGTTTGACTTGCGAATCAATTCTACTCCGGTAGCAACTGATTCAGCATTGCCAAGCAGATTTACATCCGGGCAATGTGTTGTGACGAGCGCTTCAAGTACTTCTCGGCTTTTTTTCTCGTCTTCAATAATTACGGCATTAATTACGTCACTCATATCAGGTAGGTTTCGGGTTTATCCGTCGCAGCGGAGGCACAAATTAGGAAACAGGTATGAATATATCAACTCTTGTTCCTGAAGCTGTGCCGTCGTCATTGTAAAGATCGGTAATAGTAAGACTTAATTGTGAACCATTCAGGCGATTTATCAGCTCCAGGCGATCGTGTGTGATTCTCATTCCGAGTGATTGATGATCTTTTCTATTGGAGAGCTGGCGCATTTCACGGGCTTTTTCGCGACCGATTCCATTATCAGTAATGCTGCAGATAATTGTATTTGCTTTCAGGCCCATAGAAATTTCGAGCTTCCCTCCTCCTGATTGTTTCGGAGTAAGTCCGTGCAAAATTGCATTTTCAACATACGGCTGAAGCAGCATCGCAGGAATTTCATAATAATCAATATCAATTTCTTCTGCGATAGTCACAGCTGTTGTGAATTTTCCTTCGAAGCGCATTTCTTCTAGATCAAGATAAAGCACTAAATATTCCAGCTCTTCGCGAATGGTGATCAGCGACTTTTCAGAATTATTCAGGATCACACGCATCAAACGCGCAAACTTGTTGAGATATTTTCCGGCGTCGGCAGATTTATTTGTAAGAATAAAATGCTGGATCGAATTGAGCGAGTTAAAAACAAAATGCGGATTCATCTGCGCACGCAATGCCTTCAATTCATTCTTCGCCATTGCAACACGTGATTCAGTTTCCAAACGTTCTTTCTTTTTGATCTGGCGAATGCGATAAATGATAGCTGTAGAAAGAATAAATACTGCAATGCACGTAAGCAGCAGCCAGAACCATGGGCGTTTCCAGAAAGGTGTTTTTATAAGAAAAGAAAATGCGGCAGGCTCAGGCGTCCACAATCCTTCATTATTACAGCTGATCACATTGAACGTATATTTTCCCGGCGGTAGATTTGAATAGCGTGCAATTCGTTCCGGCGTTGGTGGCGAATATTCCGATTCCCAACCATCCAACTTATAACGGTACCGCACTTTGTCAGGATTCGTAAGACATATTCCTACGTATTCGAATGTGATGCTGTTTTCAGAATATTCAAGCTCGCGGCTTTGTGCTAATAAACTGTCATTGTAAAATAAACGGATTCCTTTAATAGAAGTTTTCGCATACGCCGGATTCGTTCTGAAACTTTTTGGCGAGTAACGGATCAAACCATTGACAGTTCCAAACCACATATCACCTCTTTCATCAATAAAAGTTCCGTTTGAATTACACTCCACGCCTGTAAAGCCTTCTTCTTCGCCGTAAGTTGTAATATGTTTTTTCTTCTCTTTCCTGTAATACAAAACATCAAAGCGACTTAATCCCTGGTTGGTGCCGATCCAAAGATGTTCTGCATTCCCATCCATCATCATACAATAAATAAGATCAGAGCTCAGCCCGTCAATTTCGGTAAGGCTATCAACGACTGTTCCGCCATTAATTTTCGGATCAAAAATAAAAACGCCACCGAGCGCACCGAAATACAATCTGCCGTCTTTGTCCTCACACACCTGGAAATAAGAATCGTAAGCTAGCCCCAATCGTTTTTGCTCGTTTGTAAATGTCTTCCCATCAAAAGAAAAAAGTCCACCGTTATAAGTTCCCACCCAAATAATTCCGCGACGATCTTCAAACAAGGTCCAGATATCAAATGATTCAGCAGGTGAAGAAGGAATTGCAAAACTTTTAAAGGTTTCATTTTCCATTACCGTCAATCCTTTTCCTCCAGCCATCCACAAGCGGCCATTATGATCAACCATAAAACAATTTACCGAGTCAGAAAATAATCCATCCTTGCGATGATAATTAGTTATTTGTCCGTTTGCTATTTTACTCAAGCCGTTTGTTGTGCCTATAAAAACATCTCCATTCGGCCGGGTAAGCGCTGCATTGGTAATATCAGAAGCAAGCCCTTTGGATTTATTTATCACTTCAAAATCACCATCCGCTTCATCCGGATTAAATTTAAACACGCCTTTGTTTTGTGAGCACGCCCAGATATTTCCTTTATTATCTTTTGTAATTCCGAAAATAAACGTGCTTGTTAAACCATCATCCGGTCCGAAACCTGAAAAGCCATTTCCACGAAAACGAAAAAGTCCGCGATGTGTTCCAAGCCATAGACTCGATTCATAATCGATATACAAACATCCGATCGTGGAAGCATTTACATCAGGAGAAACACGATACGCAGTAAATGCTTCGCCGTCGAAAGAAAACAATCCATTATTCGCACCGATCCATGTTATGCCATCACGATCGGTGATCATTGAACTTACCGAAGGCATTTCAATTTTTTGTGGTGTAAAAATCAAATTGAAATGTCCGTTAGCAAGCTTCAGCAATCCGTCTGCTGTTCCCGCAATAATTCTTCCAAGCTTATCTTTTGAAATAGCGGTAACAGCAGTATTGATTCCCGGCGGCAAATCGAAAAATGTGAATTTATTATTCTCATAAACGTAAATGCCATTTGCCGTTCCCATCCAAATTCTTCCTGTATTCGGTTCCTGGTAAAAACACAAAACAGGTTTTTGTCCCGGACCATCATTTCCGAAATTCGAAAATTTTTCTCCTGTGTAACGACAAAGACCTTTTTGCGTTCCTACCCAAAGCACATCGCGTTCATCGTGCAATAAACAATTCACAAAATTATCAGGCAGCCCGTCCTTCACAGTGAAATTTTCAAACGCACCGTCTTTGTAACGCGACGCACCTTTAATTGTTCCCACCCACAAATCACCGCGACTATCCTCTGTTATGGAAGTGACCCAATAATTAGGCAAACCACTTCGCGGAGAAAAATTTGTAAATGTTTTTCCATCAAACCTGCTTAATCCACCATAACCACCCGACCAGAGGTAACCTTTGCTGTCCTGGAAAATGGTGTATACCTGCACGAATGGTAATCCATCATCCACAGAATAATTTCTGAAGTTGAAAGTCTGTGCGCGCGAAGAAGAAATAGTGAAAGAAAAAATGACTGCGAGGAAAGCAGGCAATAGCGCACGTGAAAATTGCTGAAGGAAAAACAACGGGAGAGCGCAACGCAGCATAAGGTTAAAGATAAGCGTTCGGTAAATATAAACGCTGAAATGTCAATGGTTATACAACCACTTGTCTATAAAGTGCTGCCAATTGTAAAAGGGAGAATTTGTGTGGTGCTGATTTGCTTTTTAAAACATTGGATTGAAAC
>JBKJMR010000536.1:0-3136 GCA_046596275.1 Bacteroidia bacterium
TTTTCAATCATTTTATTCACTTCTTCTTTTTGTTCCGCAGTAAGTTCATTCAGTACGTTCGGAATGAAAAGTATCTTCGCTTCTATCACGGGAATTTTTGCTGCTTCCAATCCTTTCTGCATGTTTCCGAATTCAGCAAACTGGCATTGCAGGTATACTTCATTATCATTATCAGCTCCTTCAATATTATCCAGCCCGGCATCGATCAATGTCAATTCCAGTTCATCCATATCCAACCCTGCAGTTGAAATACGAAATACGCCTTTGCGCTCGAAATTAAAACTTTGTGATCCTGTTGTTCCTAATTCGCCGCCATTACGGTTAAAATGCACGCGAAGATTTGAAACGGTTCGTGTAGGATTATCAGTAGCAGTTTCCACAATCACACCAATTCCATACGGACCTTTTCCTTCATAAATTACTTCATGGTAGTTGGAAGTATCCGCTTTGCCCGATGCTTTTTCAATCGCCGCATCCACACGCTCTTTCGGCATACTCACCGCTTTCGCATTCTGAATGCAAATACGCAGTCGGGCATTCGTCTCCGGGTTTCCACCACCTGCTTTTACCGCAATAGCAATTTCCTTTCCCACACGGGTAAACTGACGCGCCATTTGTCCATAGCGCTTAAACATTTTATGCTTCCGTTTTTCAAATACGCGGCCCATGGTCTTGTAGAGTAAAATTTTTAGTGTTTAGAGAGTGATGCAAAAATAGTAAAATTTGCCGTTTCTATTAGCAGGGACGGGTGACGGGTGACAAGGGACAAGGGACGGGTGACAGGTGACGGGTGACCAGGGACAAGGGACGGGTGACAGGTGACGGGTGACGAGGGACTGGGACGGGTGACGGGGTGAAAAAAAATGGGGCGAAAATAAAATGTCTGTAATCAGACCTTATCTGCGGAATCATTTGAATCTGCGTGCGAATTACTTCGCACGGACGCGAGGCATTTTTGAAGATGGGAATTTTCATCACACTGTCGTGATTGCTTTTTAAATTGTAAAGGGAAATTACTTCGCACGGACGCGAGGCATCGCGTCTCTACAACTAATCAATCACTTACTTAGGATACTCAACCCGCACGTGATAAATGCTTCTCAATTTCTTCTTGAAAATTTTCTTGATCGCGGTAATATCCTTCAGCGTAATGTCTGCATTATCAAATTGATGCTGGTCTGCCTGATGGTCGATGATCTCTTCTACTAAGGCGTCGATGCTTTCGGCGTCGTAGCGTTTTAAACTTCTCGACGATGCTTCTACTGCGTCGGCCATCATCAGCACTGCTGTTTCTTTTGAATATGGAATTGGTCCGGGGTAACGGAATAATTCATCATCAACTATTTCATCGGGGTTGTTGTTCTTGTACAGTGTGAGGAAATAAGTGGTGTTGGTTGTGCCGTGATGCGTTCTTATAAAATCCACTACCTGGTCGGGAAGCTTTGCGGCTTGTGCTTTTTCTATTCCGCGAATCACGTGGCTGATGATAATTGCAGCGCTTCCTTCGAATGATAATTCATCATGCGGATTAATTCCCCCGGCCTGGTTCTCGATAAAATAAACAGGCAACTCTCCTTTTCCGATATCGTGATACAACGCTCCTGCACGTATCAGCAAGGTATTTCCTCCAATGCGGCGAATGGCTTCTTCGGCAAGATTTGCTACCTGCATGGAATGCTGAAATGTTCCGGGTGCTTTTTCGGCCAGCTCGCGCAGCAATGGATTATTAGTATCGGCCAATTCGAGCAAGGTTACATCCGATACAAAACCGAACATTTTTTCGAAAAGAAAAATCAGCGGATAAGCCAGCAGCAGCAACACCGCGCTAATGCCGTAATTGATAAAATCGACGCCACGGATGGAATTAAAATCTCCTTCCATCACAATGATCAGCGAAATGTGAAGCGATACATACGCGCCGAGAATGGCAACTACCGCAATAAAAAGCTGCGAACGGTTTCGCATATTGGCAAGACTGAAAATAGCAGTGATTCCTGCGAGCAGTTGAATGACCAAAAATGCATAACGGTCACCGGGCATGCTTACCGTAATAATGATGATGGTAATCAAATGTGAAAAAAGCGCAATCCGCGTATCAAAAAAAGCGCGCATGATGATGGGAAGAATGCAAAACGGTAATGCAAGCAGCGGAACCGTATCGATGAGCGATGGAATGTATGACATACAAACAATCAGCACCACCATCAGCAAAATGAACAGCAATCGCGCGTCGTTACCCAGATTTTCTCTCCTGAAAAGCCGCAGAAACTGGAAAAGAATAAAAAGGCAAAATGCAACCAGCGCCACCTGTGCAAAAAATACGACCCAGTTGCTTCCTACTTTTTGCTGTGATTTATATTCCTCCTGCAGCGAAAGTAATTTCTGGAAGATCTCTTCATCCACAATCTCGCCGCGACTTACAATGATTTCTCCTTTTGTAATTGCACCGCGAAAAGGAGAAATATTTTCCAACGCCTGCCGCAATGATTTATTCGTGTAAGAGCTATCGTAAACAATGTTCGCAGGCAAAGGCGTATAATCGCGCGAGATCCAATCGTATTTTGCATCCCTGAGCAACGAAATAATTATGGAATCGGCTTCCAGCGGATCAATAAATTCAGCAAGCTCGTGTTCCTCAGCAATTGTTCCTTTCACCAAAAGGATCACATCACCAGGTTCTTTTCCGGCAGCATTATTAACAGCGCGAATGCCCAATGCATAAACCCTGTCGACAACAGTTAAAATCTCCCGTCGCTTTTCCGGTGTGGAACCCGAAAATTGTTTTGATAACAGCTGCTCATTCTGGTTGACAATTGACGTATCAAAAACGAAATAAGCCATCTGGTTATCCTGGATCACCTTTTTCTCCTCCGCCAGCTCTTCAGCCGATTTTTTAATTGCAAAATCGAACGGTGCAATTAAATTATCATGCGGCCACGGATGTGCTTTGATATTGGAGAGCTCGTACCGGAATTTATATTCGCTCGGGTAGAGATAAACGATCACCGCAAGACTTGCTAAAAAGAGAAATCCCTTATAAAGCAAAGCATGGCGATCACGAATGAATGTAAACAGGCGGTTCATGTGGGCGTGAAATTACTGAAATAAGGTGATTGGTGTCCGCCGCGGCGGAGGT
>JBKJMR010000654.1:0-5535 GCA_046596275.1 Bacteroidia bacterium
TTAACTTACTTTTTTTTTTTTCCTTTTTTGCTTTGTTTCAATGGCGGTGATCGGAACCATCTCTTATTTCAGGGGACGCGATTCGCTTAAGACAGAATCATTCAACAGGCTCACGGCAGTTCGTGAAATGAAAGCGAACCAGATCGAAGATTATTTCGGGCAGATCAATGATCAGCTGCTTACACTTTCTGAAGATCCGACTATCATTGAAGCGATGAAGGAATTTTCCTCGGGGTTTAATTCCATCGGAAGTGATTTGCAAATGACGGGTGAGAAGATGGCTTCTGTCAATGCAAGCGTGGATGACTATTTTACCAATGAATATCTTGTAAGGCTGAATAAAAATCTTTCCGTACCGGCGAATTTGAAAGACGAATCAACGCAGGATAAAAACGGGAGGATACTCCAGGATATTTACATCGCAAATAATCCGAATCCTGTTGGTGCAAAATTTAAAATGGATGATCCCGGTGACGGAAGCAACTATTCTGTAACGCATAAAAAATATCATCCTGTCATTCGTAATTACCTGAAGAAGTTCGGCTATTACGATGTTTTTTTGGTGGATGAAAATGGGAATATTGTTTATACCTGTTTTAAAGAAGTTGATTTCGGAACTAATTTATTAACGGGACCTTTTATTGCAACAAATCTGGCTGAATCATTTCGTAACGCTAATCTTGCGAATGATAAAGAGTTTGTTTCACATGTTGATTTTTTCCCTTACCATCCTTCATACAATGCACCTGCTTCATTCGTGGCGACTGCTGTTTATGATGGTGAAGAAAAAATCGGTGTGCTTATTTTTCAAATGCCGATTGACAAGATCAACGATATCATGACCAACAAAAGGGAATGGGCGCAGGTTGGTTTGGGAACAACAGGTGAAACCTATATTGTGGGAGATGATTTTACCTTGCGTAATCAATCGCGTTTCCTGATTGAAGACAGCGCAAACTATTTTAAGATGATCAAAGAAATAGGATTGCAGGAATCGACGATCGAACGCATTCAGAATTTTAATTCGTCGATTGGATTGCAACCGGTAAAAACGGAAGGAACAGAAGCAGCATTAAAAGGTCAAACAGGCACAAAAATATTCCCGGATTATCGCGGCGTTGCTGTTTTATCCGCATACAAACCATTGAAGATTGATGGAATGCATTGGGCGATCATGAGCGAGCTGGATGAATCGGAAGCATTTGAAAATGTATATACGCTGCGCAACAGGATCATTTTTGCATTTTGTATCCTGATACTTTTTATTGCACTGTTTTCAATGTTTTTGTCGAAACGCATTACAAAACCATTGAAAGAATTAACATACGATGCGATGGAGCTTGCAAAAGGAAATTTCAGCGTCGACATACAGATCAAACGTAAAGATGAGATCGGAATTCTTGCATTGAGCTTTAGAAAAATGCAAATTTCTATTGGTAATCTCATCGAAGAATTAAAGCACATCAATCAAAACCTCGAGCAAAAAGTAATTGAGCGTACAGAAGAGATCAACCAGCAAAAAGAATTGGTAGAACACCAGAATAAAGAAATTCTCGATTCAATTAATTATGCGCTTCGTTTGCAAAAAGCAATTCTTCCTGACAACGAGCACATCGAAAAAGCGTTGAAAGAAAGTTTTGTTCTTTTTAAACCAAAAGATATTGTCTCCGGCGATTTTTACTGGATCAATGAAAAACCGGAAGAGACGCTTATTGCTTCTGTTGATTGTACCGGCCACGGTGTTCCCGGCGCGTTAGTGAGTATGGTAGGTTCCAATAATCTCGATCGTTGTGTTGGAGAATTTGCTTTACGAAAGCCTTCTGATATTCTGGATAAATTAAAGGAGCTTGTTGTTGCGACTTTTGAATCGACAGGAGATGAAGTAAAGGACGGAATGGACATTTCGCTTATCGCATTACAACCTGAATCATCTCGGGGAAATAAATCCATGTTACAATATGCAGGCGCTAACAATCCGCTGTGGATCATCCGTAAAGGAACAGCAATTCCGGCAGAAGGTGAAGAGCCAAACATTTTCGAAATCAAAGCGGATAAACAACCAATCGGAAAATTCGACTACGGAAAACCATTTACAAATCACGAAGTCGAAGTTGAAAAAGGTGATTGTGTCTATATTTTCACCGATGGTTATGCCGATCAGTTTGGTGGTCCGCTTGGAAAGAAGTTCCGTTACAAATCATTGAAACATTTACTGCTGCAAATCTACCAACAGCCGATGAGTGAGCAGCGAACTATTCTTGATGAAACGTTTGTAAATTGGAAAGGGGAACTTTCGCAGATCGATGATGTTTGTATTATCGGCATTCGGGTTTAACAGGGCATAAATCAATTAGTATTCAGAAGGAATTTCATATTTCTCAAAACGCACCACATATCCTTCCGGTAGTTTTGGGACAATGAAAATAAAAGAATCTTCCTTCATGCTGTGACAACCACGGTATCCATTATACAATCGCCACACCAAACAACGCTGAGCAGTATCCAGATAAAATTCATGCTTAACTTCTGCGGCACAATCAACATACATTTTTCGTGCAACAACAATTTGCTGATTAAAATCAACGCTGTCTTTTTTCATACCGGCACAACTTTTTATCAACGTTGAATAAGTGCTGTCATCACGGCAAATTATTTCCTTTGCAAATACGGGGAAATAAGAACAATTCTTCCCGTATAGTTCCTGAACAGTTAAAGCAAGCCGATTCTTTTTCTCAACTAAATTCCATGTGCGCGAATAGCGGCAAGCATTAGGGTGGCATCCCGGACGATCACCGCACCTGACGAAACATTGAGTACAATAGAATCTTGCAATCAATTCATTCCGTGTGAAATCAATCTTCGGAAGTGTAGCGTGCAAGCTGTCAGCGAAAATCGCTTTATACTCTTCCTCATTTGCAACAACGAATTGTTTTCCATAGCTGTGGTTTAATTTCTCCTTCGGCAGTGTAATAACTGTAGCACCCCAGGATAGTGAATCGAAAAACAAGCTGATTTGTCCCGAAAGTAAAACAGGTTCAAACACCGATACAAAAAGCAAGAGAAAAATTAATCGTTTCATTGTATAGATTTGAACCGAAATTTAGGCCAGGAAAATGGCGGGAACAATACGACATTCAGCGTATAATTTTGACGAATTACGAATCAAAACGAATAAACAAAGGCATAATGATTCGTATATTCGTTTTGTTTCGTAATTCGTTCCCTTATAATGACAATAGAAGATCTCCGAAAATTCTGCCTTTCACTTCCACATGTTACCGAAGATGTAAAATGGGGCGCAGACCTTTGTTTTCTTATTGGCGGAAAAATGTTTTGTGTAACAGGTTTTGAGCAGCCGATGAAAGTTTCACTCAAAGCAACGGATGAAGATTTCGCAGAGCTTACTACTACTGATGATATTATTCCTGCTCCTTATCTCGCTCGTCACAAATGGATACTGGTAGAAAAATCAACGCGGTTCAAAAAGAAAGAATGGGAAAAATATATCCGGCAATCGTATGAATTAGTGAAGGAGAAATTGCCTGCTAAACTCAGAAAATCATTAGAATAATGTACGATGTACGAATTACGATGTACGATTTTAAAATATGGCTTAAATCCCTAAATAAATCGTAATTCCTACATCGTACCTCGTACATTCAGGCACGTAATTAGTAAATTTGCACCATGTCCATACTAGTTGCTCCCTCCGTCCTATCCGCTGATTTCGGTCACCTTGCGGATGATATTAATTTCATAAATAATTCTCCTGCAGAATGGTTTCATGTCGATATCATGGATGGTGTTTTTGTTCCCAATATTTCTTTTGGTTTTCCAGTGATGAAAGCGTTGCAGAAAGATGCAAAGAAGCCGCTTGATTTTCATTTGATGATTGCGGATGCGGATAAATACCTGGAAGAATTTGCAAATCACGGCGCTTATATGCTGACGGTTCATTACGAAGCTTGCACCCATTTGCATCGCACCATTCAAAAAATAAAATCATTGGGCATGAAAGCCGGCGTAGCGATTAATCCGCATACTTCTGTATCTGTGCTTGAAAATGTACTTGCCGATCTTGATCTTGTTTTAGTGATGAGTGTGAACCCGGGATTCGGCGGACAAAAATTCATTCCGCAAACTTTAAATAAAGTAAAAGCATTACGACAGATGATCAACGCGCAAAATCTTACTACGCTTATTGAAGTGGACGGAGGCGTTGACACTACAAACGCAAGAGCATTAGAAGAAGCAGGAGCGAATGTGCTTGTAGCAGGAAATGCGGTCTTCAGCGCAAAAGACAGGAATGCAACGATCAAACTTATACAAGGGTAATTCAAGATTCAAAATTCAAGATTTTGCTTTCACGCAGATAAATTTTGAATCTTGAACTTTACATCTTGAATTTTAAATGTCATGAAAAGTATTCCTGTACTCTTTTTGCGTCAATTTTTCTCCTGGATGATTTTTTTCCAGCTCACACGCCTGATCTTTTTATTGTGGAATCGTGAAGAGATTGCTGAAGGAAGTTCAGGCGAAATTTTCAGCGCATTTTTTCATGGCATCTATCTTGACATCGCCATGTCGTGTTACATGATGATTCTTCCGTGGCTGTTTTATTCGCTGAGCCTTCTTACTGAAAAACAAATCTTCCTTCGCATTTCGCGATGGATCACTTTCCTTCTGATCATTCTTGTAAGCCTGCTCACCATTGCAGAATTATCCATCTATGATGAATGGCATACGAAGCTTACGTACAAAGCGATTTGGTTTTTAGGAAATCCTTCGGAAGTATTTCATACTGCTACGGGCAAACAACTTGTCTTCGGAGTTTTTGGAATTGTGCTGTTAAGCGGCATAGGGATTCTGTTGTTCCGATGGCTTACACCGGTTGATGTGCAACCGAAGCGCAAACCGGTTTTGCAGTTGGTGCTTTTTCTAATTCTTGTTCCGGGGTTACTTTTTTCCGGAATGCGCGGTGGTTACCAGCAAATTCCGATACAAGTAAGCGATGCGTATTATTCAAAACAAAACATTTTAAATGTTACAGCAGTAAATTCTACATTTAATTTATTCAGCAACTGGATTGAAAATGCAAATGCAGGTGAGCCTTATCATTTTCTTCCGGAGCAAATTGCAGAAGCAGAATTTAAAAAGCTTCATGCAGTAGAAAAAGATACGACGATTCACATTCTTACTATTCCGAAACCAAATATTGTGCTTGTCGTGCTCGAAGGCTGGTCGTCCGATCTTGTAAAAAGTTGTGGTGGCTACGACAGCATCACGCCACATTTTGAAACCCTCATCAAAGATGGATTTCTATTTACAAATTGTTACGCAAGCGGCAGTCTTTCCGACCAGGGAATGGCAGCAGTATTTTCCGGATTCCCTGCACAGCCGAAAACTTCGATAATCACACAGCCGAATAAATACATGAATATTCCGAGCCTGAATACACCTTTCAAAACATCAGGATATACAACATCATTTATATTCGGCGGACAATTGAGCTATGGGAATATCCGCTCTTACATG
>JBKJMR010000676.1:0-6620 GCA_046596275.1 Bacteroidia bacterium
TTTATGGTTTACTTCTGATATGGGCGTAAGTCGTTTTAATGGTTATGAATTTAAAAATTTCAGCACCGAAAATGGCTTGGCTGACAATACCAATTTTGGTCTTACCGAAGATTATAAAGGCAGGATCTGGTTCCGTTCTTTCTCCGGGCAGCTCAGCTATTATGAAAATGAAAAAATAAAAACCCCCGCCTGCAATCCGGCATTAAAAAAAATGATCGGGCGTACGATGCTCACTTCATTATACATAGATAAAGGTGATACGATCTGGGCCGGAGTAGATAAAAATCATATTTTAAAAATAGATCCGCCATGGAAACCGGAAAACGCACGGCTTATTACAATTAAAAATCCCGGTGGTTATCTTATTCTTTTTTCTGAAGAACATTTTATCTATGGCGGATCTCTTCAGTTTGTAACTGATGTAACTGTTTATAATAGCATGCTGATTGAATTGTATAAACTACCTGTTCACATACCGCTGCCACAAGGAAACATTCGATATACCTATACATTGCTGAGTGACCATTCCTATATTATGACCGGGAATAATGTGATTGCGAATTTCAATTCGAAAGGAATTATTTACCGTGAAGAAAACAAATCAATTATTATTTCAGTGCTTGAAAACGGAAACAATAAAATACTTGCAGGAACATATGACGGAACAAAAGATTTTGAAAACCATTCCTTTACCAAAGCACCAAAACTTCCGAATCTCGACAAAAAAATCATTACCGCAATTTGTCGCGATCATGAAAATGGACTTTGGTTTTGTACCGAAGGCAATGGTGTATTTTATCTTCCATTCCTGAACTTTCTCTATTATTCTCCTGACAACGGATTTGCAGAAAGTAAAATTTCCTGTGTAGCGAAAGCAGGAAACAAAGTGGTGTGTGGTCACCTCGACGGGAAGCTTTCTATCCTGGACCATGAACGTATGCAATCGCTTCGGTTTAATCCGGACACTGCTTCGGCTTCAAGCTCAAATCGGACCACCGCTCTCGCGTATGCGAAAAATCATCTTTATATTGCCACCGTTAAAAATATTTTTAAGCTTAACCTTTCCACTTTCGCAGTAGAAACCAAAACTCAACAAGGAAGTAAAGCGCTTATTCCTGCAAGTGACGGTAACTTATGGTCGTTGCAATTTAGTCAGCTGATAAAGTACGGTGAAGATCCAACTTTCCGAAAGCTCAACACAATAAAGTTGGGTGGTTATTCCGATAATATTTATGAAGATCGTTTGAACCAGGTATGGATATGTCCGACAAACAGTATCTGGATCTGGGACAGCACAAATGGTTTAGCTGATGGTGGGAAAAATATTCCATTGTTGAATGCCCGTATAGTTGATGTGCAGGAGGATAAGGAAGGTAATATGTGGATGGCGAGCAGGGGCAATGGCGTGATCACGAAAAAAGGAAATGAATATTATTCCATTACGCAAAAAGATGGACTGGCTGGAAATATGTGCCGCACTATTTTTATCGATTCTACTAATGTAATTTGGGTCGGAACGAATAATGGATTAAGTAAAATTCAACTAAAGCCCGGAAAAAAGTTTTCGTATACAGTTACCTCTTATTCTTCCAAAAACGGCTTGTTAACCAACGAAGTGAATGATATTCTGTGGCATGAAAATAAATTATGGCTCATCCATAACAACGGTGTATCTGTTTTTGATCCGGCCAATATCCGCAGCAATGATAATCCTCCACCGGTTTATATTACCGGACTTACTGTAAATGATGATTCAGTTACATCCGTAAAGCAGCTGACGTTTTCACATAATCAGAATTATTTTAATATCGGCTTTATCGGAATTTCTTTTAAGGACGCTGCAAAGCTCGAGTACAAGTATAAAATGGAAGGCGTTGATTCAAATTGGGTCTACACTTCGTACACCGCAGTTAAATATCAAACATTGCCACCGGGTGATTATAGATTTATTGTCTATGCAAAAAATAACGATGGTTATTGGAGCAGCACGCCGGCAATGCTTCCATTTAAAATTTTACCTGCATGGTGGCAAACATGGATATTCAAAATTATCGTTGCATTTATTTTATTGATGTTAATATTTCTGATTTTCAGGATACGTATAAATACAGTAAGAGAACGTGACCGGAAAAAATCCATTTTACAAAATCGTATTGCAGGAATTGAATTGAAAGCGTTACGAGCACAAATGAATCCGCATTTTGTTTTTAATTCAATTAATTCCGTTCAATATTTTATCACCAATAACGATCCCGATTCTTCGCAAAAATATTTATCAAAGTTTGCAAAGCTGATTCGTTATGTTGTGGATAATTCAAAGCTGACTTCCATTCCCGTCATAAAAGAAATTGAAGCGCTAACTCTTTATCTCGAACTCGAAGCATTACGATTTGGAAAACGTTTTGAGTACGTTATTACTGTTCATACGAATGTGGATACGGAATACACACAAATTCCTTCGATGCTAATTCAGCCATACGTTGAAAATTCGATCTGGCATGGAATAATGCATAAAGAAGGAAATGGCAAAATTGAAGTGATGCTGGAAATGAAAGGAAATGTGCTGTATTGCATTATAAAAGATAATGGGATCGGAAGAAAAAAATCGATGGAATTAAAGCAGGAAAGCGGACCAAGCTTGCATAATTCCGTTGGTATGTCGAACACGCGGGAAAGGCTTGAGATCATCAACCAGGTTAATAATAGTGAGATGAGCGTAGCAGTTTCAGATGTGATTGATGAAAACGGTGAAATCTGCGGAACAAAAGTTGAAATACATATCCCTATCAGCTGAACTCTGTTAAATTTGTGAACCATGATAAAAACGATCATTGTCGACGACGAGGAAAAAAGCCGGATCACATTAAATAACCTTGTCACCAAACATTGTCCCGAACTTCAGATAGTTGATCTCTGCGACTCCGTTGCAAGCGCGGAAAAGTCTATTGCACTGCATTCACCTGAACTTATTTTTCTCGACATTGAAATGCCCTTTGAAAACGGGTTTACTTTACTCGAAAAAATCAAGAACCCTGCCTTCCGTGTCATCTTCACTACTGCCTATGGTCAGTATGCAATCAAAGCAATTAAATACAGCGCGCTTGATTATTTGCTGAAACCGGTTGATGTAGATGAATTGAAAAATGCTGTTGTGAAATGCGGTGAAAGCAAAAAAACAATCGGTGAGCGTTCTGATGATATCGAGATGCTGTTATCCGCACTTAAAGCAAAAAGCAAATCTGCAAAAATTGCTGTCCCTACTTTTGAAGGTTTGCAAATGATTAATGCAAATGAAATTGTGAAATGTATTGCAGACGAAAGCTACACGCACATCACACTGACTAACGGAACAAAATTAGTTGTGAGCCGCATTCTAAAAGAGTTTGAAGATTTGCTCAGTGATCTCAATTTTTTGCGCGTACATAATTCATCGCTCATCAATCTTACGCATGTAAAAAAATACATCAAGGGTGATGGCGGTTATGTAATTATGTCGGATGATGAAACGGTTGAGGTTTCGAGAAGAAAGAAGAATGAGTTGTTAAGCAGGCTTACGCTGGTGCATTTGTAGATTACCGGGTTTCTTATTTTGCAATACCTGAAAGATCGCGATTAGCTGATTTTTTATCACCGTCTATTTCCCCATTCCTCCGTTTATTCATGATTTAAGTCCGGCTATGGGTTGGCCTTATTAATTCTTTCTTTCCTGTTTTTCCTTTGGAGAAAGAATTTAATAAATTATAAATCCTATTTCATGAAAAGAATTATTAGAATTTCATTAGCAGTTGTTCTTCTGAGCTCTGCAAACACTGCCTTTTCGCAAGGCTGGTCCTGGGCTTCCAAATCAAGCGGAACCGGATTAGAACATGCTTATGGCATTCACAATGATGCTTCCGGAAATAATTACATTGCCGGCACTTACTCTAATGGCACAGCAGTCTTCGGACCAAACACACTTACATCAACAGGAATAAGCGGCGACGGATTTTTAGCAAAAACAAATTCAGCAGGCGCTTTTCAGTGGGGAGTACGAATAGCCTGCCCGATGAGCGATTATGCTTCTTGTGTAGCAACAAACGGCACGAGTGTATTTGTTGCAGGAATATTCAGATCAACAATAACATTTTTCAGCACGTCAGCTACTACTGCAACATTAACAGGAGTAACAACGGATGACGAATCTTATATAGCAAGGTATGATGCTGCAGGTAATGTAGTTTGGGCTGTTGCTTACACAGGCGTTACCGGTACGCACCAGAAGCCGCGCGGAATTGCAATAAATAATGCGTTAAGCCAGGTTTATGTAACAGGTGAAACAGGCGGAAAAATGTTTACGAATTGTTACAATTTTTCGGGAGCATTACTCTGGTCAAACGTAAGCTCAAACACAGGAGGCGCGTTAGGCTGGGATGTTGTATCTGATAATGCAGTTTCAGGTAACAGCTTCGCCATTGCACGATACAGCGCAGGACCTATTACACTTGGTGCAGGAACTTATACCGGAACAAACGGTGCGTTGCTTGTGAAGTACGACAATGCAGGTGTTGTGCAATGGGTACAAAATATTGGTGCAGCAGGTGGAGATGAATTTCCGAGAGCAGGTTTAGGTATTGATGCATCAGGAAATTTATATGTTGCGGGAGATTATGCAGGCACAGCAAATATTTCAGGCATCCTATTAACAAATGCCGGAGGATCTACACGCGATTTATTCATAGCGAAATATGATAACGCAGGCACAGTGCAATGGGCACAAAGAGCAGGCGGAACAGGAAGTGAAACTGTTCTCGGAATATCAACAGATGCCTCAGGGAATTCTTTTATTTCAGCAAACCTGATAGAAAATAATTCAGTGTCTCTTGACTGTCAAACCTTCCCCGCGGTAATTGGAAATACAGACAACAAATTTTTAGTTGTGTCATATAACAACGCTGGTGGTGTAAGATGGGCGGGTGCGCCGGTTTCAAACAATAATCAAACCTCCGCATGGGGCATCACTACAAATGGAGACGGCAATGCAATTGTAGCAGGACTCACTGTCGGTACAACCACATTCGGTGCTACAACACTTAGCTCACCAACAAGCGCAGATGCATTTGTTGCAAAAATCGGAAGTGGTGCTCTTACAATAAGCGGCACAACTATTTGTTCCGGATTAACTTCCACGCTTACACCATCAGCACCAACAGGAAGTGGTTATACATTTAACTGGTACGCAGCTGCTACAGGAGGATCGCCACTTTTTACAGGAACATCATTTACAACGCCGGTGTTATTTTCTACAACAACGTATTATGTTTCCGTTACACCGGGAGGATGTCCGGGCACACGCGTACCAGTAACTGTAACTGTTAATCCACGACCAACAGTAAGTGTAACCGGTACAGAAACGCTTTGCCCTGCTTTTAGCGGAACACTTACTGCAAGCGGTGCATCAACTTATTTATGGATGCCGGGAAATGCAACAGGATCTACGCTCAGCGTTTCTCCTCTTGCAACAACAACGTACACTGTAACCGGTACAAATTCATTTGGGTGTACAGATACAGAAGTATTCACAGTAAACACTAGCGCGGCAACAAATCTTGTGACGAACGGAAACTTTTCAGCTGGACCATCAAGTGCTGTTGGTTCTTCCTTACCAATTGAAACCGGAAACTGTACCGCAGGTCGTTACAAAGTCGGACCAACATTTTACAACAAATGCACATTGTGGCCTACGACAATTTTTGATCATACATCCGGAACTGCTGCAGGATATTTTTTAATCATCGATAATGGTGTAAGCGGTGCACAAACCGTTTGGTCACAAAAAGTTCCGGTTGTTGCTGGCCAGAATTACACTTTTTCATTCTGGTCAAATTGCCTTTATAATTCAACCACCTATCCAACAACAATTGAAATGATTATCGAAGGCGGTGTTTGGGCAGTTACTCCTGCAATGGGTCCAACACAACAATGGAGACAATATTCGTGTAATTATTATGCTGCCACAACAGGTCTTGTAATGCTGAACCTGACTGTTCAAAGCACAAGTGGTGCATACAGGGATTTCGGAATCGATGATATTTTCTTCGGCCAATGCGCAAACGATCCGATCATTGTCAATAATACTTCTTCAAGCATTGCATGCACCTATTCTGTTACAGCAAGTATTAATGCAGTAAACGCAAGCGGCGCAACAACTTTGCTGACCTCACCGACTTATTCAATTGCACCGGGAGCATCACAGACGTATACATTCACACCACCGGCTGGCTATTGGTTGGATTATACTTCTTTGAATTTTGTCACACAAACCTCAACCTGTGCTGTAAATAATTTCCAGCTTGCATATGATGTCGTGCAGGGAAATTGCTGGGATTGTACAATCGGACCAGGCAATAATAATGTTACAGTGTGGGACAATATGGGTGGAAATGTTTTTAATATCCATGCAGATCTTGTTGTAGGAAGAATGGCTGATCCGAATGCAGGCAATAACGTAACCGATAAAACCACTGCAGAAATAACAAAAGTTGCAGCAGGCAACACTTATGAAATCGAAATTTTCCCGAATCCTTCAACAGGCATGTTCACATTAAATCTCCCTGGTGAAAATCAAAAAACGATTATCATAT
>JBKJMR010000209.1:0-2715 GCA_046596275.1 Bacteroidia bacterium
GTTACTCTGCGGCCGCGTTGTCCGCCGCCGCCAAATCCACCACCGCCTCCGAAAATATCTCCGAACTGTGAGAAAATATCGTCCATTGAAAACCCGCCTGCCGCATAACCACCACCGCCTTGCGCGCTGCTTCCAACACCAGCGTGTCCGAACTGATCATACCTGCGGCGTTTCTCCGTATCACTTAATGCTTCGTAGGCTTCGGCTGCTTCCTTGAATTTATCTTCAGAAGCTTTATCACCCGGATTTTTATCAGGATGATATTTAATTGCCATCTGCCTGTAAGCTTTTTTAATTTCTTCAGCAGAAGCGCTTTTTCCAACGCCAAGTATATCGTAAAAATCTCTTTTTGCCATTTTATTATTCCGAAACCCGGGGTTTATATTTTTTTACTGTGACTTTGTGCCTCTGTGATATTTCTCACGCAGAGAACACAGAGCTCGCAGAGAAATTAATTTCCTACGATGACTTTTGCAAAACGGATCACTTTCCCATTGAGGGTATATCCTTTTTCCACTTCATCCACCACTTTGCCTTTCATGTCTTCAGTTGGAGCTGGAATATTTGTGATTGCTTCGTGCAAGTCTACATCGAATGGCTGACCGACAGAAGTAACCGATTCCAAACCTTTCTGTGCAAGAATGTTTCTGAATTTTTGCGCGATGAGATTGATGCCTTCGTTGATTGCGGCAATATCATTTACGGTTTCATTATTTCTTATTGCGCGATCAAGATCGTCTACAACAGGCAGAAGGCTTTTAATAATTTCAGCACCGGCAGTGCTTAACAGTTCAATGCGCTCTTTGGATGTGCGCTTTCTGAAATTATCAAATTCGGAATACAAACGAAGATGCTTATCGTTCAATGCTGAAACCTGCTCTTCCAGCTCAGCTATTTTTTTTGCAGACTCATCAACTGGCATTTCCGGTAAATCCTGCTGTACTTGTTCTTCTGAATTCGCAGGATTTTCATTCAAATTTTCGTTTGTATTCTCGGTGGTCATATTCGCTTTATTTTTTTTATTGCCAAATTTCCAGGCCATTTTTCGAGTAGTTAGTTCGGAGTATTTAGTTCGGAGAGGACTCTTCGAACTAAATACTCCGAACTCCTCACTAACCCCAAATTCTGAGCCAGCAAAGATAATACGCCACATTGTCAGAAATACATGTTTTTAAAGTGATTTTGGGTGAAAATGAGGCATGATCTTGCAGTAATTCTGTCAATAGAACTAAGGAGAATGAAAAAGGGATTGTTCAAACGAAAAAAACCGCCTCTTTCGAAGACGGTTTCACTTTATTTCGATTAAGGAATCAGCAGTATGAATTAACCAGGGACCTGCGTTTTTCATCCAGCATATCTGCCGTTTGTTTTACTTTTTTCGAGCCCTGTTTTTTAGGAGGAAGTGTTTTGCCTGGAGTCGGTTTCGGAGCTTTCGGTTTAACCAGCGAACTTAACATGTTTGGCAATAATTCGCCACGCAGATTTTTTCCAATGATCACACCATTACCATCAATGAGAAAACTTGCCGGAATGGAATTGATCATATAGGTTTTAGCTGCGGTACTTTGCCAAAATTTTAAATCGCTCACATGATAAGGCCATACGAGGCCATCTTTTTTGATAGCACCAAGCCATGCATCTTTTCCATTAGGGCGTTCCAGCGAAACACTATAAACTGTAAAAGAAGATCCATTTTTGAAAGCAGAATCTTTGTACGTGTTATACGTTTTTACAACATTCGGATTTTCTCCGCGACAAGGTCCGCACCAGGAAGCCCAGAAATCGATCAGCACCATTTTTCCGCGAAGAGAAGAAAGTGAAATGACAGAATCATTCGGATTTTTCAAAGAAATTTCGGGAGCAATATCTCCGATGTTAAGACCGACATTTCCACTTTGTGCAAGCGAAAAAAGTGGGAAAACCAAAAGAGACAGCAGGGCAACTTTATATTTTTTCATAGTATTAAATTTAGTTCGGAAAGGTTGATCGCAGATTCAAATGATTCCGCAGATCGCCTGACAACTGATACTGACTCCGCCGCGGCGGATGGCAACCGACTAGCAGGAAGAATCAATCAGCTCTCTGCGTCTTTCATTCAAAATATCTGTAGTTCCTTTTAATTTCTTCGGCTTCTTTTCTTTCTTTGGTTTTGTTCCGGAAGCAGGTTTGATTTTTTTATACAATGATTTATCGCGGTTAACGAGTGTGCTTAATGCAGCAGGCAGTTGTTCGCCACGCAATCCTTTTGCTACGATAATTCCATTTCCATCAATAAGCACATTTGTCGGAATAGAAAAAACCTGGTATTGCTGTGCCGCTGCATTCTGCCAGTACTTCAAATCACTTACATGGTACGGCCAGATCAAACTATCATGTGTAACAGCATCCTGCCATGATTTTTTTGCTTTATCCAATGAAACGCTGAATACAGTAAATGATTTTCCATTCTGGTAAATGGAATCTTTGTAAGCTCTGTACGTTTTTACAATGTTCGGATTTTCACCGCGACAAGGTCCGCACCACGACGCCCAGAAATCTATCAGCACCATCTGTCCGCGAAGGGAAGAAAGTGAAATGGTTGAATCTTTCAAATCTTTCATGATAATATCAGGAGCGATGTTACCGACGTTAAGTCCGATAACATTTCCACTTTGTGCTATGGAAATCAACGTAAGAAATAAAAGAGCCAGTATGGAGATTTTGAACTTTTACATA
>JBKJMR010000232.1:0-5705 GCA_046596275.1 Bacteroidia bacterium
CTAATGTGCAAGGTTTTTAGTGTAAAAAAGACACTAACACCCCAAAACATCATGCAGAATTAGTTTGAAAATTCCGAAAAGAAAATTGGGGGCGCGGCAACGTTAGGCTTTTTCATAAAACTCCTTCCTCATCGTCACTAATAAATCATTTATTTTTTCTAAGTCAGGATAGTCAGGTAAGGAAGAATTGAGATAAATATTCTCAATGGCATTTACCTTTTGCTCTGCCTGTGTTACAAGCTCTTCATATGAAAATGTCCCGGCTTTTATTTGCAAAAGGAATTCCCGGTTTGAACGGCGCACCTCTATTTTTCCCGTCTTACCAATTTCTTCTGCCATATCAAGTAACCGGAAGGTGTGCATGATATTTTTCGCATCGTAATTTTTACCGTGTTCGATTGTATTTTCATACCGCACTTCATTTCTTTTCTCAACCCATTCCCAATAGGATTTGTAGTCCTTACAATATTTAGAAAATCCATCTTTGTTGAAGGACATAATTGCAACCGGCTGCTCTTCTTCCTTCACAGAACTAAGGGAAATATCCATAGAGTCTTCTTTGCGGATAATTCCCGCGTAAATTCCATTGTTGCTATAATAAAGTCCAAAAATTTCTCGCATATGAGGAATAGCAACGAGTCCGCAATTTTCCTGGATAAAATTATTGCGAAGAAGAAATTCTTTCACCGGGATTGAACCCTGTTTGGAAATCACATAGCAGAAATCCAAAATAGACTTCCGTTGCGCTTCCATTGGGTTCAGAATTTTTTTATTAAGGCCACGGGCTTTTTTAATTTGCGTCATAGCATAACCGGCAAAACTATCCTTGCATAATTTTGAAAGGAAAAGTTCAGGCTGAAACAAATCATAAAGCGGATGCTTATAAAGAATGCAATCTTGCGGAACAGCTAGAAGTTCCAGCATGTTGGGATTGTTTTTAGAAAGCAAATCGATAAACTTTCTAAGCTCGTAAAACATTATATTATTGTCATTTGCATTTACCTGGTCTTCGTAGCTCAATGAATAAAACGCGGCCTGTGGTAAAATGTAAACTCCCTTAATGTCTGTATCTGATTGTTCAGTAGCAGTACCATAAGCCTGGCTTCCGCTGATACATTCGAAAAGAAGGCTATTATTTTTTCTAAGTTCTTCAATTGTCATTTTGAGTGTACTGTTTTTCTGAAAAATTCGTTTAGCAAAATGATGTCTGATTTTTTTGAGGGAAGGTTACGTGCGGTCATTTCACATTCTGCTATTCCATCTTCAAGAAACTTTTCAAGAGTTATTTCACGATGATGTCGATAGCTTTCTTCTTTTGTCGCTTTAAGCGTTACCAGGTCTTTTACTTTTTCCTGTAGCGAAGAATCAGGCATTTCAGCTAGCAAAAATCGTAACTCCATCGGAGGAACGCTTTTTTGATGTGCAATCCATAAAGCAGAAAGTACTGCACGAAGGCAATACATCAGGTGTTTCAACTTTACATCTTCACCTGAAGTACAATCCTCATATTTCTTTTTTGCCATGCTCAGGTAATGATGCATAGCCGCAATCGGAGAAAAACTTCCCGGCGCCAATTGTTTGAATTCTGTGATAAATGCATCATCCTGCTTATATATAATAGGTGATTGCATCCATTCAAAAATTACTGAATTTGATTTCACCAACAACTTTAATGCTTTTTGAATGTCCCAACCGTTGATGTCCAGAACCTCATTCACAGGAAGATCTACAACATCAGGTTGTTCATTGATACTTAAATACCAATCTGCCGGACGCGCATAAATAAAGCGAACATCATAATCACTGTCAGGTGAAGGAAATCCCCAGCCCCTGCTTCCTGACTCGCAAGCGAAAAGAACTTTTATTTCATGGTCTTTCTCAAGCTCATTTATTTTATTCAATATGATTTCTTTCATTTTTATAATGCGTTGCTTTTCGACATTTCAAACTCTACCGGATTATTAGTAATAAAATAATGCTCATCAAGAATACTACAATTGATGAATTTTGTATCCTTCAGCTTTTTTGTTCCATAAGCTTCATGAATATGTCCGCAGATATGTACAAGTGGATTTATTTCTTCAATGCGTTCAAGCAAATCCTTGCAACCCACACTTTCACCTCCTACAGTTTTGTCCAGTATTCCCGCGACTGGTCCGTGTGTAATAAGAATGTCGGTATCTGCAGGAATTAATTTCCAATGCTTGCGAATTGGCTCTCCACGATGCCGGTTAAAAGCCCAATCATAAAACCATGGCTGAACAGGTGATCCCCATATTTTAATTCCATTTATTATAGTTGACGAGTCATTAAGGTATATAACGTTTTCAGGAATCATAGACATGATTTTTTCCGCACTTTCTCTTTCAAAGAAAAAATCGTGATTGCCGGCAATGAATATTTTATAGGGGAAATCCAAAGCCGAAAACCATTTCAGAAAGTCCACGACTTCAAATTCAGCCCCGCGTTTGGAAATATCACCTGCATGGATAATTAGATCTCCTTTCGGGAGCATAAGACGGTTGTGCTGTCCATGTGTATCTGATAGTGCGACGATTTTCATTTGTTATTTATTAATTCTTTCACATAAGTAAAATCTTCCTCAGCATAACGCTCACACATTTTCTTAATTCTGAAATTAATTTTGTTCCTCAATCTTTTCGGAGATAAAACTTCTATTGCTTCACCGAATCCCAATATCTCCTTTTCCAACTCAAAATTCCATGTTACACAAATGCTGAAAATCGTTTCATGTGGCTTTTCCTGCAAGATGGTTTGAGAAGGATGTAAGGGTTTGGTAAAAATGTATGGCGCATTCATGCTGTCAATTTTCATTACGACCAGCTGCGGACGCATCCCGATATTTTTAGAAACGCCGATGGTGTCATCAAAATAAGTTTCGATGTCAAAGAAAGTATTCTTTAAATATTTATCACCGGCAACTTCTTTTACAGAAGCTAAACGATCAAGCGCAAGTGTCATGATGGTTTGCTTTTTATTTGCACCGATCAGGAACCAGCGATTGCGGTATTCTTTAAGCAGATAGGGATAAATGATCGCCTCCATCGGCTCTCTCGCTTTAAAAGACTGGTAATTCACCTGGATCGTTTTCTGTTTCATAATTGCTTTATGGAGCGGATCGATAAACTCCAATCCTTTCAACAGATCATTCTTTTCAAAATGAATATAAGATTTGCCCTTGTGCTGCTTATGAATTTTATCTTCCAGACGATTCACCATTCCGGAAAGCTCTTCGAAATATCCGAATCCTTTGAACTGGCGCAATACTTCAACAACTTCCGTCAATGTTCCGAGATCCTGGCTTGATAGAGGAATATTGGTGATGCTATAATTCTTCTCTTCGTAAGAATAGTATTTTTTATCTGCCACAACAATGGGTGCATTATAACCGAGTTTCTCACTTCGCATAGTTTGAATATCCAGCTGCACAGTCCGCTTGCTTACTCCGCGATTGACACCTTCATATTCTTCAAGCGTTCTCGAGCAAGCTTCAACAAGATCGTCGAGTGTCCATTTACGAAAACGGTTTTGAAGGCAGTTATCAATTGTTTTGTAACGGATAAGCGCATGTTTATTGATCGGCATTTTATTTGAGGTTGTTAAATAGAGTTGAAAGATAGGACAACTGCGCAATCTATTTGCGTAACAGTTGTTTTTTTGTGCAATTCGGAAAAAACATTGAAAATAAAATGAAAAAAATTTGTCTCGTATAATTTTTGTCATACATTTGCCTCACACAAAAAAGAAATGAAAAACCAATTTACATATACAAAGCGCAATAACCAGATAGGCCTTTATGGCTTTTCTGATCTGCACGGGGTGTAAATTGTTTCAGCATAAACGATTTGTAAGCCCCGGAATTCCGGGGCTTTTTCATTGGTAAAAACGCGAATAGAAAATGTTACAGAACAGGAATACATATAACCAGGCACTTTATATAAAGCGATACGACTTTGTCTTTACAAAGAAACGCGACCGGGACAAGTATTGTCTTATATGAACACAAGTTGTGTTTTGTAAAGCCCGGTCTGCATAAGGTCGGGCTTTTTATTTTTATGCAAGTGAAAGTATAAGCGCAATAAAAAATCTTGCAGCATTTTGATTCATAGCTCAACGGTGGAGCACCGCTCTTTTAAAGCGTCCCGACAATTTGTCGGGAGGGTTCAAATCCCAATGGGTCAACAACGGACAGATAGCAAACATGGTGTATGCGCCGGACTGAAAATCCGGAGAAGAAGGTTCAAATCCTTCTCTGTCCACAAACATTGGTGCAAATAATATGCACTGCAAAATGGGATGTAGCTCAGTGGTTTAGAGCGGGTGCCTTATACGCACAAGGTCGCTGGTTCAAATCCAGCCTTCCCGACAAAAGCTGCGTAATGTATTTGCGTAGTAGTAAAAACAAGGTTAATGAGTTAAACTTTTTATTAGTCAGAATCAACGCATTAGATTAAAAACAAAAAATTATTTTTTACTACGCAAGATGATTGCGCAGGTGAAGTAAAATATTTGCAACGTCAGAAAAGAGATACGAACTCTAAAAAAAGCAGGACTATGAAATTCAACATCTTCAAATCGAAAAACAATGAAGTAACCAACTACCAGGGCGCAAAAGCTTTTACGCTTACTCCTGAATTGGAATTGTACGCTGCGGTTGCTACTGCTGGTTTGAACGATACCTTCTACGAAAAAGACGGCAACCGCCTTGAGCGTGTGCAGGAGCTCATGAAGAAGAACGATGCTGAGTTCGTAGCAAAGCTTGCAGTATATGCACGTACCAAAATGTTCATGCGTAGCATTCCAATGGTTTTAGCTGTTGAGCTTGCAAAAGAAAATTCCGGGAATGCTGTAGTAAGCAAAGCTGTGAATGGCGTAGTACAGCGTGCAGATGAAATTACCGAGCTGCTTGCTTATTACCAGCTTGCAAATAAACGTAACGGCACCAAAAAATTAAACAAGCTTTCCAAGCAAGTGCAAAAAGGTCTTGGTGCTGCGTTCAACCGTTTTGATGAATACCAATTTTCAAAATATAATAGTGAGACGGAAGTTTCATTGCGCGATGCATTGTTTCTTGTTCACCCTAAAGCTAAAAATGAGGAGCAGCAGGTTTTATTCAATAAGATTGCCGCAAAGAATCTTGCAGTGGCTTACACCTGGGAAACTGAGTTGTCCGTATTAGGTCAGCAAAAGTTTGCGGGTGAAAAAGAAAAAGCTGCAGCGTTTTGTGCAAAATGGGAAGAGCTCATCGATAGCGGTAAGTTAGGTTACATGGCTGTGTTGCGAAACCTGCGAAATATTATTGAAGCAAATGTTTCCTGGGACCGAATGAGCAAAGTGTGTGCACTTCTTGCAAGTGAAAAGGCCGTTGCGAAATCAAAACAATTGCCATTCCGTTTTCTTGCGGCGTACCGTGAAGTGAAACAATTGAAATCAGAATTTGTTTCAATGGTATTGAATGCGCTTGAAGATTCAGTGGTTGCAAGCGTAAAAAACATCAACGGTTTCGATGAGCGTACACGTGTATTGGTTTCTGCATCGATCCGGATACATCACAAGCAATCAATACACGTGTACGCTCATCGAAACCGTTGATGTTTTTTACGCTTGCAACCACTGCATCTTCAAGCGCATTCAATACCATTGAAACAAATTCTGATTTCAATTGTTTCACTTCACGGTACGCC
>JBKJMR010000274.1:0-4232 GCA_046596275.1 Bacteroidia bacterium
GACATTCGCATCTGTACAAAGTTCAACGCCGGTAAAAGGTGTGAGATTTCTTTCCTGTTCTACTTCTGAACCACTTCCATGTATTGCAAATGACTCGCGGTAACAGCCATTGGTGAATACGACAAGAAAAAGAATCGAAAGGAAAGCGAAAGTTTGAATTGATTTGTTGGTTCTCATAGCAGATGGTTTTTGATATGACACACAACTACGTTTATACCCCTATTGCTAAAGAATTATTTCCAATAAGATTTCATCAAAAATCATATCAGAAAATGGATCTCAAAAAAAACGCCTCTGAATTTCAGAAGCGTTTCAATTTCAAATTTTCGAATTTCAAATTTTCGAATTAGACAGTCATAATCTCTTTCTCTTTCGACTCGAGATGTTTGTCCACTTTGATAATAAAATTATCTGTCATGGTTTGAATTTTTGTTTCGCCTTCTTTTCCTTCATCTTCAGGCAAACCACCTTTGATTAATTTTTTCACTTCTTCATTTGCATCTCGACGTGAATTGCGCACACTTACTTTCGCAGTTTCGCCTTCGTTCTTCGCTTTCTTAACGAGATCTTTTCTTCGCTCTTCTGTCATTGGAGGAATGGAGCAAATAATGAGCGTTCCGTTATTGGTTGGATTGAATCCTAAATTAGCAGCTTGTATGGCACGCATAATAGGATCCAGCATAGATTTCTCCCAGGGCTGAACAGAAATAGTTCTTGCATCAGGGGTATTCACATTGGCAACCTGTGTCAGCAAAGTGCTGCTTCCATAATAATCAATATAAATACCATCCAGGATCGCAGTATTGGCACGACCACCACGGATTTTTACCAGCTCTGCTTCAAGGTGACTTACTGCAGCAGTCATGGCTTCTTCGGTGGAGTCTATAATAAGTTGAAGGTCTTCGTTCATAGCGCTAAATTAAGGAAAAAGGTGAAAAAAGTGACAGGTGGCAGGGGACGGGTGGCAAGTGACGGGTGACAGGTGACAAGTGATAGATGATAAGTGTTGGGTAAAAGTGATGTTTTTTTTCACCTGTCACGCGCCACCTGTCACTTGTCCCATTTTTTTAGAATCCAACCAGTGTTCCGACACGTTCTCCTGAAACAACTTTTTTCAAATTGCCGGGTTTGTTCATGTCGAATACGATGATAGGAAGTTTATTCTCGTTGCAAAGAGTGAATGCGGTCATGTCCATTACGTTGAGATTCTTCTCATAGACTTCGTTGAATGTAATGGTTTCGAATTTCGTAGCTGTTTTATCTTTTTCAGGATCAGCGGTGTAAATTCCATCGACGCGTGTTCCTTTGAGAACAACATCTGCTTCGATCTCAATTGCACGTAAAGATGCAGCTGTGTCAGTTGTGAAATAAGGATTGCCTGTTCCGGCTCCGAAAATAACAACGCGGTTTTTTTCTAAATGACGAACAGCGCGACGGCGAATAAATGGCTCGCAGATCTGGTTCATTTCAATTGCGGATTGCAAACGTGTCTGCACTTCCATTTTCTCCAATGAAGATTGCAGGGCCATGCTGTTGATCATCGTTGCGAGCATTCCCATATAATCGCCCTGCACACGATCCATCCCGCCATCGGCAGCCTGGATTCCACGGAAAATATTTCCACCGCCGATAACAATCGCAACCTGCACACCGGTAGCAATAACATCTTTGATCTCACTCGCATACTGGCTCAATATATCGTGATCGATACCGAATTGTTTGTTGCCCATGAGCGCTTCACCGCTGAGCTTAAGAAGTATGCGTTTGTATTTCATAAAATGGGTCAATGATTAAGAGCCTGTTTAAATTTTATGTTTCGGAATTATTATAAGCGGATTTTGGTGCCAGGCGAGGCACTTTTCGTCCGCCGCGGCGGATTCATACCCAAAGGAAGTCTGGACAAGGAAAGTAACGAAGCATGGTGCAAAAAGACGCATAAGAATTTCGGAAGAGAAAATTTAAACAGGCTCTCAAAGGCAAAAAAAATCCCCCAAATAAACGGGGGAAGAAAATTAACCAAGACTGATTCGTTTGAATCCGGTAACCGTGAGCTCCTTGTCGGCCTCCTGCACGTACTGGCGAATTGATTTCTTGTTATCCTTGATAAACTCCTGGTTAAGGAGGGTTGATTCTTTGTAGAATTTCGTGATTTTTCCTTGCGCGATCTTCTCTACCATGTCTTCAGGTTTTCCTTCGGCACGGATCTGTTCTTTCGCAATTTCTAATTCACGCTCGAGTGTTGTTGAATCCACATCGTCTTTGTCGAGAGCAACAGGAGCCATAGCAGCAACTTGCATTGCAACATTTTTTCCCATTTCTTCAGCAACCGGTTTGTTGAATCCAACAATGCAGGCAAGCTTATTTCCAGGGTGATTGTATGCAATGACAGAAGCAGCAGAAATTTGCTCGTATTTCGACAATTCGATTTTCTCACCGATACGGCCAACCATCTCAGTTACTTTTTCACCGATCGTTGTTCCTTCGTATGGAAGCGCAAGCAAAGCAGCAAGATCAGCAGGTGCTTTTGATAAAGCGATTTCTGCAAATGCATCAGCTGTCTTTTTGAAATCGTCATTAATTGCTACGAAATCTGTTTCAGAGCTCAATGTGATAAGAATACCACGGTCGCCGCTTGTCATAGCGACAATACGACCTTCTTTTGCATCACGGTCGCTACGGTTAGCAGCAACTTTCTGTCCTTTTTTGCGGAGAAGATCTATGGCAGCTTCGAAATCGCCATTGGTTTCGGTGAGGGCTTTTTTGCAATCCATCATGCCGGCACCTGTCATGGTGCGCAGCTTGTTTACGTCTGATGCAGTGATCGTCGCTGACATGTGTATAGAAATAAGATGCTTTTAAACTTGAAAAATTGCTTCCTGATTAAGCGCGGCGTGGACGGCTTGGTCCGCCAGCTCCGCCACCTGGTCTGCCAGCTCCACCGCGTGGACCTGATTTTCCTTTGTCGCCAGGTTTACCCTGTGCGCCGGTTGTAGCTGGTTTACGCTTAAGAAGACCAGGCTTTTTGCTGTCACCTTTTGTTTCTTCTTCTTCGTCAGAAAGATTCAGAGCGCTTCTCTGCTCATCTGTCATTTCTTCTTTTTCATCTTCTGCTTTGTCTTTATCAATTTTGCGTTCATCAAGACCTTCTGCAATTGCACGGCAAACGATTTCGGTGATCAATTTGATAGAAGTAGAAGCGTCATCGTTAGCAGGAATTGCATAATCCACTTTGTTCGGATCAGCATTTGTGTCAACGATAGCGAAAGTCGGGATGCCAAGGCGTTTTGCTTCAGCAACTGCGATATGTTCTTTTACGATATCGATAATGAAAATAGCAGCAGGAAGACGTGTAAGATCAGCAATTGATCCTAAGTTGTGCTCGAGCTTAGCGCGCTCACGGGAAAGCATTAATTTTTCTTTCTTGGAAAGATTTTCGAATGTTCCGTCAGTAGCCATTTTGTCGATGCTGCCCATTTTGCGAACCGCTTTACGGATAGTCGCGAAATTGGTAAGCATTCCACCAGGCCAGTGTTCAGTAACGTAAGTCATTCCAACCGCTTTAACGCGTTCAGCAACGATATCTTTTGCTTGCTTTTTTGTAGCAACGAAAAGAACTTTTTTGCCGGAACGTGTAATTTGTTTCAATGCAGCACAAGCATCTTCAAGCTTAGCAACCGTTTTGTTCAGGTCGATAATATGAATGCCGTTCTTCTCTGTAAAGATGAAGGGAGCCATTGCAGGATTCCACTTGCGTTTGAGGTGACCAAAGTGAGCGCCTGATTCGAGTAGTTCGTTGAAAGATGTTCTTGACATGTATTCGAGATGATAGGTGTAAAACCGATTGAAAAATTAACGCTTGCTGAATTGGAAACGACGACGCGCTTTGCGGCGACCGAATTTTTTACGCTCCACCATACGCGGATCACGTGTCATCAGACCTTCTGCACGAAGTTTTGGTTTGTCCTCAGCATTCACTTCAACGAGCGCGCGGGAAATAGCCAAACGGATAGCTTCTGCTTGTCCGGTTACACCACCACCTTCAACGTTCACTTTGATGTCCCACTGACCAGCATTGCCTGTCAATGTAAGTGACTGAGTTACTTTGTTCTGGAGAACTTCTGTCGGGAAGTATTCCTTGTAATCGCGGTTGTTGATTACAATTTCGCCTGCTCCACGCTGCATATAAATACGAGCGATTGCAGTTTTACGACGGCCAAGTTTATTGATGACTT
>JBKJMR010000415.1:0-2512 GCA_046596275.1 Bacteroidia bacterium
GATACGTTTCTGCAGGAAGACGGACCTACTGATGAGGAAGACTGGTACTATTTCGACAAACTATTCATTAATACTCCGAGCTATCATATTGAGCTACTCAAAGCTGAGTTAGAGGCAAACAACTTTATCAAATTTGTTCGGTTAGTAGAACGTACACCTGAGTCGCAAAAAGAGAATATTAATCTTTCACTTGATATTTGGTATGCAACAGATGCTACTGCGCTGAAAAAGTTAAGAGCCATTGCTAAACGGGCCAAACGTTCGACCTCTACGTTCGATATTGATGTAAATATTCTTTATTCGATGCCAAATGCAGTTTACGAAAGGCTGACTGATGATGAACGGGTAAAAGTATATAAGTATGTGCTTAATTATAGCAATATAAATGACCACAACCTGGTTATTATTACAAAAGTGCTCGATTCAGTAGCTTCAGGTGTAACGGATGAATATAAGTATCGTAATCAGCGTCAGAGTTTCTTTGATAATGTAAAAGGTACTACCATGTTGGATGAGGAGATCGAAGATGATGATCAGCTGGATCACCTCAAGAGCGTAATGAACGATATGGATTTCGAAGGACGGAAGCATAGGATTAATGAAACTTTGGAAAATTCACGCTATGGTATCATTATAGTTAACGAGGCTGATGATCTCATTGCACAATTAGGTGATAGTGATATGGCATGGCTGAACCTTCCAAAACGCAAGGAAGCAATTTTAAACCTGGTTGGAAGAAATGGGTTTGAAAGTTTCTTTACACGTGTAGGTGATCGTGATGAGAAAACACTTATCAGGTTAATTTATACTTGTCCTGATGAGGATATGAAAAATCTGATGGATTGGCTTGCAGCTGAAAGCGGGTCAATGTATGAAACGCTTCAGAGTGCGATAGACGGAGAAAATTTTGATAAGCTGCATGAAACATTTAGTCAGAAAAAACATGAAAGTGTAGAAAATGAACAGGATCCTGCAAAGAAAAAACAAATGGAAGCGGAGATCCTGAACAAGCAGCAGCGCGGACAAAATACTGCCTCAGGATCACTTCCCTGGGATCAGTATTCTTATCTCGGGCTTTTATTTTTCAGCAGCGGTATTGAGTATAGCGTTGAATGGACCGAGGATGGGAAAATTGCTGTAGAGTATGAAAGCATGGATTGGAAGGATGGTTATTTTGGTGGATTAATATACCAGTCTTACAAAGGGGAAACTCATCCTGCTCCCTTTGGTGCATGGGATTGGGTAGCAGTGTATGCAAAAGAAGATGATGAAGAACTTGGTTTGGTAGAAGGAGAGGTGCGTTTAATGCCGGCCATCAACCTTTTCAAGTTTGAGCATGTACAGGATGTGGCCCATATATGGGAAGCGGTTGATATTGTTTCCCTCCTTATTGGATTCGGTGAATTGAAAGCGGCAGTAAGCTTTATCCGATGGTTAGTTGCATTTACAGATGTAGTTTTATCTGTAGGAAATATGCTTACCAGAACATTCGGACATCGTTTGCCTGAATCTTGGATAACAGGATGGCAAGCTTTAAGCAGTGAAATCGCAACGTACCAGTTTATTTATCTCGGAGTTACGTTCACCAGGGGATTGCGGAACCGCTTAAAATCCGCAAGAGAAGAGCTTGCAAAGGTTACCGACCTTAAACCAAATGAGCGTAAAGCATTGGAGACATTGCTTGATACCGATGAGGCAATGCTTAATGAAGCAGAAGCAATTGCAAAAAGCAGTGATAAAAATTATTTGCAAAAAACGCTTGATGATCTTGAAGCGAATAAGTCAGGCATGGAACCTGTTGCTTATAATAATCTGAAAAGTAAAATATCAGAGCGACTCGCGCTGATTGATGATGAAGTGCATTTTAAAAATTTACCGGAAAACCAGGTGCCGAAAGAAAATGTGTTGCCAAGCAAGATCGTCACAGATATTGCGGACGATGTTACAGATGCAGCTGAAACCAAGCACTCTATTTCGCACTTTATAAAAACGGTTGATGGTAAAGTAGAATTCGAACGGGTGGAAATAGTTTATCAGGGACGTAAGATGAACTTTACACGCAAACCCGGCGATATTTGGTCATATGTAAGTGATGAAAAAAATATTGCAGATGAAATGACAGATAGCATGTTGCGGGAATTGAACACAAATGGAGTAGATGATATTGCGAATAGAATAAAAAATGATGTATTTGATTTAGACGATCACAAATTACTGAAAGGCACTGAAGCTGAGCCTTTCCTTCTTATGAGTGATGCGAAAAAACCCAAACTCATAGGGAAATATGTAAAAGGAAAATACCTTGAAATAATTTCGAAGTCAAAGAAATTGTAT
The DNA here is from genome assembly GCA_046596275.1 of Bacteroidia bacterium. Lineage (GTDB taxonomy): Bacteria > Bacteroidota > Bacteroidia > Palsa-965 > Palsa-965. The sequence goes on from JBKJMR010000415.1 coordinate 2,335, forward strand.
GGAGGTAACATTATTCAACTTGAAAAAGGCGTTACCACAACGATTACAGGTATACTCGATGATGTAAATACTGTTAGGGAGCGAATAGGAAATGTAATGGGACCGAATCCTGGTAGTGTTAATATGTTGAATTCAAAAAGGTGGGGTGAACTGATCACGGAAAATACGGGAATGGTGG
>JBKJMR010000557.1:0-6236 GCA_046596275.1 Bacteroidia bacterium
GTAAAATTGCAGCGGGATGGGAGAAAGTAAAAGGCATTTATTGAAAGTAGGCTAAAATCCAACGATCGCAAAATGGTTACTTTACAAGATCAGGATATTTCCTTTTGAATTTCACCAGCGCATCGATGAGCTTGCTGTTTTGTTCGTGAAAAGTATCGAGGTCGAAGCTGCCTTTTGAAACTTCGTTGATCGTCGGAATCAATTTTATTACTTCATGATTCTGATCGAGGCCGAGATAGGCTTGTGCAAGCGTTTGATAAACGTATTCCCTGTCAATGCGCGTATTAAAATCAGGACTGATTATAAGCTTGATGCATATTGAAATGACACTTTCATTGGCATTAATAACTTTTTCAAAATAAACCTGCGCTTCGGACTTACTTTGTGCGGCTATTGCTTTTAGTAAAAACAGGTATGCCAGATTAATTCCGTTATAATAACTTTTGCAAACGGAAAAGCCTCTTTCATAAAACCAGACCGCTTCCTCCAGGAATGAATCGCCGCCTGTTTCTTCAAACAGCTTTTTATGGATAGAGCCGGCAAGTCCGAGCGTTTCAGGGTCTGTCGATTCTTCCGGTTTTAAAACAGCAAGCAGCATATCTGCTTTAAGAAGCGCATTTACCGAATCGGGCAAACACGATTTGTAAGTAACCAGCACGAGCCGTTGGCGAAGAAACGTATCACCGGGATGAAGCGAAATTGCTTTTTCAAAAACCTCTCTAGCCCTCACATATTCTTTCCTGTTTTTCAATATTTCTGCATGAGCAATCAATGCAGATAATGAATCCGGGGTTTCTGAAAAAGTAACTTGTCCTGTCATCTTGATTCTGCCCTTTCAATGGCTTTGCTGATTGAATTTAATTTAAAAGCATATGCCCATATCGCTCCTGCGCCGTATAATTCATCAGGGGCTTTATGCCTGCGATCAAGCTTTACAGCAATGATTTTTTTATTCAATGCTTTTGCTTTTTCAATTTCCCACTTCACCCATTGGCATTTACGGGTCGATTTGCCAACCAGCACGATAAAATAATTTCCCTTTTTGATCTTCGCTGAAATTATACGTTTAATAATTGAAGCATTGTGGCTTTGAACAGAAACATCTGCCGAATGATCTTGCATTTTAAAGTCGAATAGCGAACTCTTATTCCACGCTAACAATAAATTTTTGTACTGTTTGTCCGTGTCATAGTTATAGCTGACAAAAACTTTCTTTTTAGCGGGCATGAGTGGGCACTCTCTACAATGGATATTTCGGGAAAACTACCTGCTAAATATTAGCGGACAAAGGTGCGACTTTTTTAATTTATATCGGCTACAAATAGTGAAATATTTAGTAACAACCAGGCACGCTGGTTATTTAATCCAGGTGTGTTTTTCCACCCTGAATAACCGGAAATTTTAGTTGGATCAACTACTCTATTTCTCCTACAATTTCAGCTCTTAATTAAAATAATTATTCGTTCGCAATTTCATGCCAGTTGCAAGTTGTTTTCAGCCATGTGCTTCAATTTCATACCTATCATTGAAATTGGCACGCAATTGGAAAGTGTATATTTACCAACCAACACATCCTTATATGAAACTGTTTCTCTACACTGCACTGCTACTTACTTTATTTGCTGCTTGTCGCCATCAAAAGTCCGCTGCTACAACCGATGCAACTGCTTCCAACAAACCTCCAGCACCGGATGCCACCACTCCTGCACCGACACCCAGCTATACCATGACTTCAACCCAGGGTGATGTGACGATTCAAACAGATGAGTCGACCACGGCCACCATCATTGTTTACAATCCACCCGATTCTGTGGTAACCACTGTTGTTGCCCCGGCTACAGACAGCGCTAATACGATCTACAGGTTAACTATCTCATTTATAAGCAAGGGAGAAGGAATAGATTACAAAACCCAGGAAAGTTTTGAGAACTGGCTCAAAGCGCAACCGAAACATCCGGCCTATGAAGTGACCCACTGGGGCCGCGAAGGCGAAACAAATTACTGTTTAAAACTTAATGAGTTATCAACAAGAGAACAGGAAATTTTCGTCAGGGATGTTCGTACGCAGCTGACTGACAAAGAGTTAGTGTTTGTCGCGGAAAATGCAATATGTAAAGGAACTAAATAAATCTACAGTTATTCATTACGTTGGATTCCGTAAATTTGCATCCTGATTATTCATTATTTCTTAACCTGGGGAAGCGGGCTGAAAAGTTCTTTTCCCCCGTCTGAACGGTTCATTCTGGCGGGCGATTAAAAAGCAAAAAAAATGAAGGAATTTGGGTTCAAAGGAAAGCATGCTTCACTGGCATCAATTGGTTTGAGTAAAGTGGATGCCGCTTATTGGAATCTGTCACCTGCCGAACTGGTAGAAGAAACTATTGTCAGAGGGGAAGGCGTTCTTGCAGCTAATGGCGCGCTTGCTGTTGACACCGGCGAATTTACCGGTCGTTCTCCGAAAGACAAATTCATGGTTTGTGATGACGTTACCAAAGACACAATTTGGTGGGGAGATATCAATATCAAGTTTGAACCTGCAAAATTCGATGCACTTTATAATCGTGTTACTTCTTACCTCGAAGGAAAAGAAGTTTTTGTGCGCGATTCGTATGCTTGTGCTGATCCGAAATATCGTCTGAACATTCGCGTGGTTACTGAAACGCCATGGGCAAATCTTTTTGCGAATAATTTATTTCTTCGTCCAACACAAAAAGAGCTCGAAGATTTTAACCCTGAATGGACCATCGTTTGTGCTCCTGATTTTAAAGCTGATCCGAAAATTGACGGAACACGCCAGCATAATTTTGCTGTGCTTAACCTTTCAAGAAAGATCATTCTTATCGGCGGAACAGGTTACACCGGCGAAATCAAAAAAGGAATTTTCACTTTGCTGAATTATATTCTTCCGCAGGAGAAAGGTGTTTTATCAATGCATTGCTCCGCGAATAAAGGAAAGAATGGCGACACCGCTATTTTCTTCGGACTTTCGGGAACAGGAAAAACAACTTTGTCTGCAGATCCGAATCGTATGCTTATTGGTGATGATGAGCATGGCTGGTCGGATACAAGCGTTTTTAATTTTGAAGGCGGCTGTTATGCGAAATGTATTGATCTCACCAAAGAGAAAGAGCCGGAGATCTGGGATGCAATTAAATTCGGCGCGATGCTTGAAAACATCGGCATGGATGAATTCACCCGCGAAGTTGATTTCAAAGACACAGCAAAAACAGAAAACACACGCGTTGCATATCCAATCAATCATATTGCAAATGCGCTGGAGCCTTCAGTAGGTGATGCTCCGAAAAATATTTTCTTCCTTACCGCTGATGCATTCGGAGTAATTCCGCCAATTTCAAAGCTGACCACGTCACAGGCGATGTATCATTTCATTTCAGGCTACACCGCAAAAGTTGCAGGTACAGAAATGGGAATTACAGAACCACAAACAACTTTCTCGGCATGTTTCGGAAAAGCATTTCTTCCGCTTCACCCTGGAAAATATGCTGAATTGCTTGGTAATAAATTGAAATCAAACCCGGATATTAATGTTTGGTTGGTGAATACAGGATGGACCGGCGGTGCATACGGAGTTGGTTCACGCATTAAGCTTGCTTACACACGTGCGCTCATAACAGCTGCGCTCGAAGGAAAATTAGCGAATGCAGAATACGGTGAAACACCTTTCTTCAAATTGCGTTATCCAAAAGCTTGTCCCGGCGTTCCTTCTGAAATTATGGAGCCACGCAATACATGGGCAGATAAAAGTGCGTTTGATGCACAGGCGTCAAAACTGGCAGCAGGTTTTGTTAAGAACTTTGAGCAATATGCAGATGGCGTTTCGAAAGAAATTCTTGAAGCAGCACCGAGGCTGGAAACGGCAAGCGTGTAAAATTTAATTGTGTAACAAATCCCCGATAGCGAAAGTTACCGGGGATTTTTCATAAAAATCTTTATCTGAATGTTTTAAATTTTTAGAAGGCGTTTTATCTTTGCAAAAACGACACACATTTCATTATGATCCTCATCAGTTCGGGAGAATAAACAAAGTAATTATGCTTATATTCGCATTAATTAACCCTGCTTTATTTCCCCAAATCTCCTTATAAAGCTAATTAATGAAACAGAAAAGTTCGGCCAAGTTCTCAAGTTCAGAAAACAAAGAGTTTTGGACTGTTCTCAAGAATCGGGTAGAAGCCTATTTTGAAGAGAACAACATTTCCCGGAATCATAATTCAGCGATGGTTGTAAAATCAGTGATCCTGATGAGCGCTTACATTTTGCCTTTCGTTGCTATTCTTGTTTTACAACCCGGTTTCTGGCCCAGCTTCGCATTGTGGTGTTTATGCGGGCTTGCAATGGCAGGAATCGGAATGAGCGTAATGCACGATGCAAATCATGGCGCATATTCACGCAGCAAAAAAGTCAACACCTTTATCGGCTATTCACTCAACCTGCTTGGCGGTTCATCGCACAACTGGAAATTGCAGCACAATATTCTTCATCACACCTACACCAACATCAGCGGACTCGATGATGATATCGACGATAAGCTGGGCATGCGTTTTTCGCCACACACAAAGCTCCGCGGATTTCAGAAGCTGCAATTCCTTTATGCCTTTCTTTTTTACGGCATCATTACTTTGTATTGGGTTTCGCTGAAAGATTACGTGCAATATATTCGCTACACACGTAACGGTGTGAACCCGAATTCCAAAGCACAAAACATGGGATTGCTTGCGAAGATTACGATCAACAAGCTCAGCTATTTTTTCGTGACTTTATTTCTGCCGATCTACCTGCTTGAAATTCCTGCATGGGAAATCGTTGTTGGATTTATCAGCATGCATTTTATTGCAGGTGTGATTCTTTCTGTTGTATTTCAAATGGCGCATACCGTTGAGCACACCACACATCCGATGCCCGACGAACATGGCTCGATCGATAATACCTGGGCGATCCACCAGATGAACACAACAGTAAATTTCGCCCGCGACAGCAAATGGATTTCGTGGTACGTTGGCGGATTAAATTTCCAGGTTGAGCATCATTTGTTTCCGAAGATCTGTCATGTACATTACCCGGAGATCGCGCACATTGTTAAAGAAACTGCTTTAGAGTATAATGTTCCTTATTTAGAAAACGGAACATTTACAGAAGCGTTGCGCTCGCATATTATTACGTTAAAGCGTTTCGGACATTTGCCATCGCTCGATGCGCTTATTGCAGAATAATTTTCTTTATCATCAGGAACGTTTAAGAAACCTTCCTAATGATAAAAGAAATTACTTTTGCCAAATGGCATCCACCAAAAAAGTTCCTTTCCCTTTTATTCTCGATCGTCTTTTTTCGCTTCAGCCGGTGACCAAACCAATGTTCGGATGTCATGCCGTGTATGTGCGGGAAAAGATCATGTGCGTTTTAAGGGACCGTGAAGAGCATCCTGAAGCAAATGGAATCTGGATCGCCACCTCGCAAGAACATCATGCTTCTTTGAAAAAAGAATTTCCTTCAATGCATTCCATTTACATTCTCTCGGGAGGCAAAGGAGAAACCGGGTGGCAGATGATTCCTGCTGAAGCAAATGATTTTGAAATTGCGGCTGACAGGATTTGCGATTTGATTCTGAAGGGTGATGTGAGGATCGGGAAGGTTCCTAAGGCCAGGAAGAAGAAGAAATAATCATTTATCATCAGGAACTTCGAGCTGTCCTTTTGAGAATGGCTTTTTTGCCATCAGGAACTTTGTGCTGTGCTTTTGAAAATGGCTTTTTTTGTCATCAGGAACTTCGAGCTGTCCTTTTGAGAATGACTTTTTTTGTAATCAGGAACTTCGAGCTGTGCTTTTGAGAATGACTTTTTTTGTCATCACGAACTTCTTGCTGTGCTTTTGAGAATGACTTTTTTGTCATCAGGAAGTTCGTGCTGTGCTTTTGAGAATGACTTTTTTTGTCATCAGGAAGTTCGTGCTGTGCTTTTGAGAATGGTTTTTTTGTCATCAGGCGGGTTTGCGAAATTCATTCATCATCAGGCCCGTTTTTATCATCAGGCGCGTTTGAGAATGGCTTTTTTTGTCATCACGAACTTCTTGCTGTGCTTTTGAGAATGACTTTTTTGTCATCACGAACTTCTTGCTGTCCTTTTGAGAATGACTTTTTTTGTAATCAGGAACTTCGAGCTGTGCTTTTGAGAATGACTTTTTTTGTCATCACGAACTTCTTGCTGTGCTTTTGAGAATGA
>JBKJMR010000574.1:0-2539 GCA_046596275.1 Bacteroidia bacterium
CAAATTTATATTGCGGGCTAAGAGTCCCAACCCCAACATTACCTGTTGTACCAGCAGCTAAAAATAAATTCCCATTATAACCTGTATGACTTTGCAAACGCAGATCACCTGTTTTGGTATAGATCTCGTTAATTGCCCCACCTGCTAATTCAAGGTTATTATTTACCTCCATCATATCAGTTCCTTTGATCGTATCGGCTTCCATTTTATTAAGAAGTGTAATACCATTTGCATAAACGGTCCCATTAAAATGGGCATTACCATTTACATCCAGCTTATACTGCGGAGTGCTTATGCCAATACCAACATTTCCTGAGGGAAGAAAAACCGAATTTCCATTTTGCTGCCAAATGTTATAAGAAGAGATGGAACTAAAAGTTCCTGCACCAGTCAGCACTACGGTTGAATCATTTGGAAAAGCAATTCTATTCAGGTCTCCAAAATTATTCGCTACAACAAAACTATTTCCGGATCCACTAAGTGAAGTAATTCGCAGCTCCCCGGTAGGTTTCAACCGCATCTGCTCTGTACTATTTGTAAAAAAAAGAATAGGCTGATTGTTTGTCGTGCCGAAGTATTCCCCGGTACCTATTGCATTCCCATTTATGCTCCACTTCGCAGGAGTTTGGGAAAAACAAGAAATGGAGATTAAAAGGAACGCGATAGAGTTGGTTAAATTAAATAGAGCTTTCATTAAAATAAATTAAAGATGTAATTAAATGTAGTTCATATTTAATTACAAACAAATTATTTCAATACAATCGTTAGTCATCATTATACATGTCAAGAAAAAAAATGGAATCCCTTTCAACTATATTAAACTCATATGATGCAAATTTTAATATAGAAGATTCCATTCCAAATCACAGCACAACAACCTGCTTCATCCCCCATCCTCCATCCTCAAACAATACTTTCACATAATAAACTCCCGACTCCATTCCCTCCAATGTAACTCGTCCTTGATCTTTGGAAATTACTTTATTAAGAAAAACAGCTTGCCCCACACTATTGTAAACTTCCACATATCTGATCACTTCATTCCCAAAATCAACAGTTACCCTTCCATCACTCGACGGATTCGGAAAAACAGAAATTATCTTTTCATTTCCTCCGGCTTCAACTCCTGTAATCGTATTCGTAAATTTCAAAACCACTCCACCCTGCCCGCCCACAAATCCAACATTATCATTCGGAAAATCCATGAATCCGAAGGTGAGTGGTGATGTGTACGAAGGCGTCCATGTTAATCCGCCGTCAACAGTTTCCTGCACCCAACCTGAACTGAATCCATTACCTCCGCAGACAAACCCTCTTTGTCCGTTGATAAAATAAAGATCATAAGGTGCTGCGCCCGGATTGGTAATTGCCGACCATGATGCACCGCCATTTACTGAACGAATTGCAAGGCCATACATATCCATTGCATATCCTGTATCCACATTTGGAAAGGTCATTTGTGTTGGCGAATAAGAAAACGTTGGATCACTCCAGACATTACTAAATGATGCGCCTGCATTTGTTGTGGTCGACATTCCGTTATTATGTGCCAGGAAACCTTCTGATGGTGAAACAAAATAAAGTGCATTCTCATAAACATAATTGAGCACTGTATTTACATGCATCCAGCTCGTGCCACCATTGATAGTTTTATACAAACGCGTTGAATCAAAGGATGTATAAATATTCGATGCAGTAAGATAACCTACCGTTTGATTAACGAATTGCATGTGGATATAACTGACATTATCTTGCAACACATTTGTCCAGGTTACACCGCCATCTTGCGTCATATAGATCACACTGTCGACAGCAATAAATCCTTTTTGTCCGTTGATAAAACACACATTCGATACCGGCATAGGAGTTGTCACTGCTGTCCATGACACTGCGCCGTTTACTGACTTTCGTAATGCGGGTGCAGATGTAACAACATAGCCGGTATCTGTAGTCGGAAATGAAATTGCATACACATCATCAACCGCACCGATACTATACGGCGTCCATGTTTGTGCATGAAGCTGCACATTTACAAATATCAGGAACACGATGAAAAATAGCTTCGGTGATGATTTCATAAATCATTTTATTAAAATTCTCTTGTTAAAATTCCTATTAAAATCATAGCACAATAACCTGCTTCACTTCGTATTCACCATTCGCAAGTAAAATCCTTACATAATACATTCCGGCATTCATTCCTTCCAGCAGCATTTGATTTTTATCGGCGGAAGGTTTCATTCGCACATCCATCACCTGGCCGATGCTGTTATAAATTTCAACTTGCCTGCACTGTTGATTTCCGAAATCAATAATTACATTTCCATCATTTGTCGGATTCGGAAAAACAGAAATCGCATTTATCCCTTCTTCCACAAACAAAGTTGAGTCATACGGATTTGCCAATCTTCCTCCGCCATTCAACACCTCTAAAAATCCACTGGTAGAAAATGCTTCTTGTCCGTTGCAGTTGAATAATGTCAGCGTGAAAAAATACACGCCATCGCCCACATTATCACCTGAACAAGCAGATGCATTA
>JBKJMR010000210.1:0-5815 GCA_046596275.1 Bacteroidia bacterium
ACGAATTTGGTTTTTCATCGCACTTTTGAGCCGATACAAATTCCGTATTGGGCTGGTGTGACGATGTTGGTTTCAATTATTCCTGTTGCTTTCAGCGTTGTGTTGCGCCAGGGAAAGATGAGCAGGGAAAGTGAAGGAATGGCGAAAGAGATGAATGTGGAAATTGAGCATCGCAAAGAAGAAATCATTCCTGCAGCCGCTCCCGGAATTGCTTCATGGATTTTCACTTCCGAAAATGAAAAGGAGAAAATTGAAACGGATGAGCATAGGTTACTTTTTATTGAATCTGCCGATAATTATTCTACTTTTTATCTTTTGGAAAATAAGGATGTGAAAAAACAAATGCTTCGCGGGAGTTTGAAAAAGATGGAGGAGCAGGTTTTGCATCCTTCGCTATACGGTTGTCACCGGACTTATATTGTCAATTTGTCGAAAGTGATTTCTGTTTCAGGCAATGCGCAGGGTTATCGGTTGCATTTTGATGGAACAGAATTGACTGCGCCGGTTTCGCGGAATTTGGGGAAAGAATTGAAACAGAAATTGGGATAGAATTGGATAGAACACGGATCATACGGATTTGACAGATAAAAAACGGATAAAAGATCCGCGAAAATCCGTTCCATCCGCGACATCCGTGTTCCAATCATCCCTGAACCATGCAATTCGCCCCTTGGGTTTGACAAACATCCCTTTTAATTGACAAGGAAAATTCCTGCATATAGATTTGCCGCTGAATTTAAAACGCAAATCTCATGGCAGCTTACCATCTCTATTTTCTCATCGTTCACATCGCCGCAGGCACACTTTCGCTTGTGGTTGCACCAATTGCTTTCCTGACATTAAAAGGCGGACCCGCGCATCGGCTTTGGGGTAAAATCTATTTTTATTGCATGGCAGTAGTCGCAGTCACCGCGATCACGATGTCGCTTTACCATCAAATTCCTTTTTTGCTGATGATCGCTATTTTCAGTTTTTCAGCAGCGGCACGTGGCTACCGTACAATTTTCAGGAAGAAACCCGGCCAGGCGAAACCGGTTGATTATTTAATTGACGGATTGAACGCACTGTTCTGCGCCGGACTTTGTTTTTACAGCTTCACGTTATTCCGTGCAGGCAATAATTCTTTCGCGATCATTTCCGGTGTATTCGGCATTTTCGGATTGATAAGTTCGCTGAAACAATTACGGCAGTTAGGAATTCCTGTGCAGGATAAAAAAGCGTGGCTGTATGAACACATCGGAAATATGTCGGGTTCTTACATTGCGAGTGTTACTGCATTTCTTGTAACAGCAGTAAGGTTTCTTCCGCCAATAATAACCTGGCTCGGACCAACGATCATCGGAGTGCCGTTGATTATAATGACGATCAATAAATACAAAAAGAGAAAAACAAAAAGCGCAGCGATAGAACGCGGATAACACGGATCAAACGGATTTACACAGATCCGTTTTTATCCGTTCAATCCGTGTCATCCGTGTTCTATACTTTTCTCGAGCATCATCAATTTCACTTTCAGCACAGCAGTCACTGTCAAGCTGTCTGTAATTTTTCCATCAAGCACTAACTTATAAACTTCACTAAAAGGAATTTTCACTTGCTGCAGATCTTCATCCGCTTCCGGTTCTGCTTCACCGAATGAAAGATCCTGCGCGAGGTAAAGAATACAAAATTCATCGCTTGCCGAATTGCTCAAATGCATTTCCTGGATCTTCGTCCACTTTTTGGCGGTGATGCCGGTTTCTTCATGCAATTCTCTTTTCGCAGAATCAAGCGGATCAATATTAGGATTGCCGCCACCTTCAGGAATTTCCCAGGTGTACTGATTGATCGGGTAACGATATTGTCCGACCAGCCACGTATTATTTTCTTCGTCCAGAACAATTACACCGATGGCAAGATTTTTAAAATGCACAACCGAATAGGTGCCCGGAAGTCCACCCGGATTTGTTACATCATGTTTCGTAACGCTGATCCACGGCGATTCATACACCATTTCGGATGCGTGTGTTTTCCATGGATTTTGGTTGAGATCGGGTGGAAGGTTTGTCATGTGTGGGAACGAATTACGAATCGTACGAATATACGAATCGGTTTCAGGAAATATTTTAATCAAAGATGTCAAATCTTTTCCACTGCGGACCTTTGGGGACGATAAGATCTTTAAGTTGATACCACGTCACTAAAATGGCCAATGTGCCGCTATTTCCGTTTTTATCCGCAGGGCTTTCTTCGAAAAGAATAATTCCGGCAACTCCGGTAAGTAAAATAAAAAGGAATATAATCTCATATCGTCCTAATGAAGATTGTTCATGAAAGATACAGATTCATGCCCCGTCGGGAAAAGAATTTTGCTTTGTACCTTTGTCCTGTGACTACTTTCTCTACCCGTACAATTCCATTTGCCGACACGAAACAATTTTCAAAACTGTTTCTCGATTACATTTCCGGCAATTCTGCGCTCAACGATTTTTATGGAAATAAACCTGATGATGCAGGATATAAAACTGCGACTGAAAATTTAAAGTATGATGAAGCGATTCGTAAAGAGCTGGTTCTTGCTATTCGCACGCAATACAAGAACAGCGACATAGAAATAAACGAATCGCTGATCAGTAAATTAGAGCAGGCAGGTGCGATGACAGTTTGTACCGGTCACCAGCTTTGTCTTTTTGCGGGACCGCTTTATTTTATTTACAAGATCATTTCTACAATTAAAATTGCGGAAGAGCAATCGAAAAAAACAGGGAAAACAATTGTTCCTGTTTATTGGATGGCTTCTGAAGACCATGACTTCGAGGAAATAAGTTCAGTGAATGTGTATGGCAAAACTATTACCTGGAAGAATGAAACGGGTGGGGCAGTAGGAAGATTAAAAACAGATTCGCTTGAACCTGTGTTGGCGGAATTAAAAACGGTGATGGGAGAAAATGAAGCGGCGAATAAATTGTTTGCGCTTATTTCAAAAGCTTATTCGCACGGAAGAACATTAGCCAATGCTACACGTCAATTGGTGCATGAATTGTTTGCAGGTAAAGTGCTTATCCTCGATCCGGATGATGCGGGCCTGAAAAAATATTTTGTCTCGCAGTTTTTGAAGGATATTATTTTAAATGAGTCGGAAGGTTATGTAGATGAATCTTCGGAGAAATTAAAAGCGCTCGGTTATGAAGTGCAAGTGAAGCCGAGAGCGATCAATGCTTTTTTTCTGAAGGGAAATGTGAGAGAACGCATTGAATTGAAAGACGGAAAATATCATGTGCTCAATTCTGCTATTTCATTTTCAAAAGAAGAATTGGAATATGAAATAAAAAATTATCCTAAAAACTTTTCCCCGAATGTAGTTTTGCGCCCAATGTACCAGCAAACTATTTTGCCGAATATTGCATACGTTGGCGGACCGGGAGAAATTGCTTATTGGCTGGGATACAAAAAGATGTTTGAGCAATACAATGTTCCATTCCCGATCCTTCAGCCCCGCGATTTTATTTTGATCGTTGAAAAAAATACAGAGGAGAAAATAAATAAGCTCGGACTTACCGTTGAGGATTTTTTCGGAGATGCAGAAGAGCTGATAAAAAATTACGTCCGGAATATTTCAGGCGATTCTATTTCGCTTGAGAAAGAAAAAGAAACGATCAGAAATGTTTTTGAAAGCCTGCGTGATAAAGTGACTGCGATTGATTCCACATTAAAAGGTGCAGCCGATGCAGAATTGCAAAAGCAGATTAATGGTATCGAAAACCTTGAAGCCAAATTATTAAAAGCATCCAAACAGAAGCAGGAAACTTCCATTGCACAGATCAGGAAGCTGAGAGAGAAAATTTTGCCCGGCGGAATTCTGCAGGAACGGTATGAAAATTTTATTCCGTTCTATTTGAAATTCGGCGAAGACTTTATTGCTGAAATTCAGAATTCTCTTTCAACCGAAACCGGCTTAACCATCCTTTCCGAAAAATAGATCAACCGCGGCTTCCTGTTGAATAATACGCTTTGCGTGAATTACGTGAATGCCCGATGGAATGATGATCCTCTACTGTCGACATAAATATAGAATCAGTCGATGTCTCTAATAGCTGTGTTGACTTGATCTTAGTTCTTACAAATGTTTTGGAGAACTTCTCGTTTTTAATTTTGACTTCCATAATTGACTAATTAATTATTTTTTTTGTTTGCTGAATCGTACCGCATGTGATCCGTAATAAATACATCGCGTGGGAATTATTGCTTAAAGGAATAAATCCTTTGTCATTTTCAAGTGCTTGTTTGGTGAATACAAGATTGCCATTCAAGTCATACACATCAATTATCACTTTGCCGTTCCAACCATCAAGGCTGTAGCCAATTCCTCCATCACCATTCCATGTAGTAAAAACCCGTTCAGCTTCTATTGAATAATTGATGACGATTGTATTGCTGAATTCATATTGTCCGTTAAAATCAACCTGCTTTAAGCGATAATAATTATTTCCTGCAAAGGGATTTTGATCAATGAACAAATAAGCATTCAGCTGTGAAGAATTTCCATTTCCTGTTACTCTTCCAATCTCTTCAAATGCATTTTCATCAGTAGCTCGTTCAACAATAAAATAATCATTGTTTATTTCTGACGCAGTTTCCCAATGCAGATAAATTTCATCTTCCGCACGCTGACCGAAAAAAGAAATCAGCTCAACCGGTAATGGATTTGCCTGTTGTATTTCGACAAACGTGCTGGTGTAAGCGCGACCTCTTGCACGATGAAATGAATTGCCGTTTGTATTATCCGTTGTGTATCGAAAAGCATAAACGCGATAATAATATGCATTACCATTCATTACCGTATTATCGGTGTACGTTGTTGTAGAGGAAGAATTAATATGCGCAAGAACTGTTGCTGTTCCGATCGTCGCACCTGTAGTGTAAGTTGTTCCGTCGACAGGTGCTGTAAATGTGTTTGAAGTGTTGCGTAAAATAAAATAGCCGGTAGTTCCGTCTGCAGGATTTGCATCTGTTGCGCCGGTCCATGAAAAAGAAATGCTTCCGGGATTTCCTGCCACTACCAAAGAAGGCGCGACAACCTGGTTTGCAAATAAAGGTTCACGTAATGTATCCCAGTACGCCGTATTTGTAGTTGGATTTCCTCCGCTGATATTCGGCAAGCCAAAAGTAATCGTAGAATTATTTTTTGAAGTCCATGTTGTGCCGGCTTGTGGTGCGTTGGTGCCGTAATCTGCAAGCAAATAACCGGGGCAAACATAAATTGCATCGCCGCTGCTTGCAGTATTGTTGTGATTCAGCTTTGGCGATGGCAATGCAGTCCAATCCGAACCCGGCGAAGAGTTGTGCCCTAATGCATGGATGTGTGTGCCGGAGGAATTACGAAGTTGAATCACATCTGCGCCACCTGCTACATTCAGTGAAGCGCCTCCCCAGCTCGGGGAAGTTCCAAATGCGCCACCGGTGAAATAAGTAGCGTTTGTTGCATCTAATTCAATATAACCATCTGCTTTATTGATCTCCGTTGGATGTGTAACGCTGGAAGATGTTACGGGGCGATTCCAGATCATAATGATCGTGCCGGCGCGCATGTTATTCCAAAATGAAATGTTGCTGAATGTTGTGGCGGTTTGCCATGCGGTTTGTGAGCTGTTATTATCACGAAGTGTCCAATTGCGCATATCGGTATTATCAGCAATAACAATCAATTCAATCCATTCATCGCGCGGATCTGCAGCATTGAAATAACTGCTTACTGCAACACTCTGGGACAAAATGTTTGTAGAAAGAAATATAAAAGTGAGAAGCAAAAAACTATTCCGGAAGATTCTCATGTTTG
>JBKJMR010000248.1:0-5210 GCA_046596275.1 Bacteroidia bacterium
AGAACACGGATCAGGCGGATTTAACGGATTTGCGCGGATAGCGTATTGGATTTTTTATCCGTTTTTATCCGTCAGATCCGTGTCATCCGTGTTCCTTATAAAATGAAGATCTGCATAGAACACGAATCAAACGGATTAACAGGTTTGCGCGGATTTTTTTTATCCGTTTTTTTTTATCCGTCAGATCCGTGTCATCCGTGTTCCTTATAAAATAAACATCCGGATAAAACTCCGTTACGCTTATACAACCTTCTTACGGGGCTGGGGGCTTTTGCTTTTTTTCTTTGGAGCCGGTGTTGAATCTGTCGATAATTTCCCGGGATAAGAAAGTTTTAATTCCTGCAACGTTTCAAGCACTTTTTTAGCCACCAGGAATTCTTTATACCAATTCTGGTCAGCAGGAATAATATTCCATTTCGGCGAATCGCAATGTTTGAATATCTGCTGGTAGGCTTCCATAAAATCATCCCACTTTTTGCTTGTCGCCCAGTCGCCGTCGTTATGTTTCCAGAATTTTTTCGGATTGGTTTTACGTTCTGTCAATCGTTCTGTCTGTTCTTCCCTTGAAATATGCATGTAAAATTTGAGCACATGTGTATTGTGATTTTTCAGCAGCTGCTCGAAATTATTTATGTCGTTAATTCTTCCGCCGATCTGTTCTTTATCCAGCAAACCATGCACTACCGGTGTAAGCAGATCTTCATAATGCGAACGATTAAAGATGTGGATCATTCCGCGTGAAGGTGTGTTTTTATGAATGCGCCAGAGAAAATCATGCGCGATCTCATCGGCTGTTGGTGCTTTATAGGCAAACACACTGCAACCTAATGGATTCAATCCGCTGAAAACATCCGCAATCAATCCGTCTTTCCCGGAAGCATCCAGTCCCTGCAAAATAATAAGCAAGCTGTGTTTTCCCTGTGCGTAAAGCAATTTTTGAAGCTCAATGATTTCGGCCTTCAGCAATTCGGTTTTTACTTTTGTTTTCTCTTTATCGAGTGTTTTGGGAGCGCGTGTGGAAATGGAAAGTGGGTTAGCCATAGAGTTGGATCAGTTTTCAGTATCAGTTTTCAGTATCAGTATTCAGTATTCAGTTTTCAGTTGTTTGATGTTTGATGTTTAATGTTTAATGTTAGGATGTTTAATGTTAGGATGTATTGTCGGACTGTGTTTTGTTTTAGCAAATATAACTACGAAGTCAGCTATAATGGAGTAAAGCAAGTATCGAAGGCTGGCAATTGTTTTTTGTTGTTTGAATGAGATGGTACAAATAAGGTGCCGACTATTTACTTATAATGCGCTGGCTTTGATATTGATTGAAAATACATACTAATTACATTTTGTCAAAAATTGGTCGTGGTATTCGTTTCATAATTGCTGCAATCAGTCTCCAGCGTTTGGTGACGTACACAATCTTCTTTTTTCTTATTATTCCTCTAAAGATTTGCTTAACCGCTTTTTCGACTGGCATTACCCAAAATAATCCTTCTCCCTTTGCCATGGCTGTATCAATCAGCCCCGGCCGGATGTCAGTGACATATACAGGTATTTTAAGTTTTGTTGCTTTTTGTCTTAATCCTTCCAGGTAATTTATTTGATATGCCTTTGTCGCGTTATAGGAAGGCGCTTGCCTGCTTCCACGAAGTCCGGCGATTGAAGTAATTGCAACTAAGTGCCCGGATTTTTGATTTTCGAAATAGTTAAATGCCCAGCCCGCAATGCTGGTAAATCCGCTTACATTCGTTTGTATCGTTTGTCTTTCAATTTCAAAATCTAAATTGACATTGATTTCGCCGGTTCCGGAACTGATTATTAATAAGTCGATACCGCCAAGCTCAGCTGCCAGCTCTTCTAATTTTTCAACAGTTGCTTTTGTGTTCCCTACGTCAAATGTTTTGATAAAGTACGAACCCGGTTTCTCCGATTTCAATTTTTCAAGAAGCGCAGTTCGTCTTCCGGTGATACCTACGAGATAATTATTGTTCGCTAACAGTTTGGCGAGTCCTTCTCCGATTCCGGAAGTTGCCCCTATTACTACTGCCTTTCTCATACAGTAAGTTAACGTTATTTTTAATGAAGCGACTTTGAGAAATTATTGAATACAAATTCCCATCACACAAATATCATCCACCTGCTCGAGCTTGTTTTTCCAGGCGTCGAACTTTTCTGTTATAATTTGCTTCTGCGTTTGCATTGGTTCTTTTGACGCGGAGAGTAAGATCTGCTTGAAATTTTTGGTCATCATTTTTTTCTCTTTCGGACCTCCGAACTGATCAGCGAATCCATCAGAGAAAAGATAAATGCAGTCGTTCTGCTGTAATGGAAATACATGCAAATCAAAAACGTGCGAAGCCGGCGTATGCCCACCAATGGCAACTTTCGAAGCTTCCAGCTCAATCAGCTCTTGATTGCGAATGATCCACACCGGGCGATTGGCTCCGGCATATTCAAGCTTCATATTTTCGCGGTCAATAGCTACCAGCGCCACATCCATTCCATCGCGCATGCCGCCCGTCAGATCGTCCTGCTTGAGCACCGTTTTCAGCTTGCGGTTTACAGCACCAAGAATTACGGATGGAGCGGCATGTTTTGATTCATTTACAGCCTGATTAAGCTTATCAATGCCTATCACGCTCATAAACGCACCCGGAACGCCGTGGCCGGTACAATCCGCAACAGCCACATAGGTTATATTTTCTGATTTAGCGAACCAGTAAAAATCGCCGCTCACAATATTTTTAGGCCGGAAGAAAATGAACGCATCGTTGAATGCATTATAAAAAGCAGGTAGTTCGGGAAGCAATGTATCCTGGATCTTTTTTGCATAATTGATGCTGTCGGAAACTTCTTCGCTCTTTTCTTCAATAATAGCTTTTTGCGATTCAATTTCACGGTTGCGTTCTTTCAACAGCTCATTTGCTTTTTTCTTGAGCTGGTATCTTTTAAATAACGAAAAGGCCAGCAGCAACACGAGAGCTATTCCACCGATGGCTGTGTAGCTGATAATGTTTGAACGATTCGCTTCCGCATCCGACAGCTTTTTTGAATTTACAAGCGATGCATTTTGTTCTTTCAGCTTTTCTTCACGTAACGATTCTTCCATCTGGTCCAGCTGATTTTTCATATTAGTGCTGCTCATGGAATCTTTTTTCGAGGTGGACAGCATTAAATATTTAAACGCATTTGCATAATCACCCATGCCTGCATACATCGATGTATAACCCTGGTAGATATTTATCAACGAAACGAGATCATTATATTTTCTGCTGATGGCTGCGCTCGAATCAAGATAAATTTTAGCCATAGCAAAATCACCTGTTGTCGTATAAAGTCCACCTAAATTATACATGGCAGCAGCGAGGCTTAAATCATCACCGTTTTTCCTTGCAAAGCGAATTGCAGTATCAAATTGCTCCTGTGCTTTTTTATAATTCTTCTGCGAGGTGTAAACGTTTCCAAGATTTGTCTGATCGCCGGCCCAACCGCTTGTATCACCCAGCTGGAGACAAAGATTCATCGCGCGGTTAAAATATATTTCAGCAGAATCGTATTGATGAAGATTAAAAAACGCATTGCCCATGTTGGAGTAATTTTTTGCCAGCCATGGTTGATTGTCAATTTGAATGTTCATGTAGCGTGCAATCCGGAAATACTCCAGCGCTTTCTCCTGCTGATTTTCCGCCATGAAAATAATTCCCAGATTATTGTAAACTCCGGCAATTCCTTTTTTATCCTTTATCGCTTCATAAATCTCTTTTGCTTTGAGATAACTATCAGTCGCTTCTTTTACACGACCAAGTGCCCGTTGTGTATTGCCGAGTCCATTCGAGCTTTTGGCAATCCAATACTTCGCCTGCTGTGTTTCAAAAAGTGGAATGGCTGTGTTAAAATTTTCTATCGCTTCTTTGTTAAAGCCAAAAGCATTATTTGTTAATCCCATTTGGTAATAACAACGCCCTTTCCAAAAATCATCGTTCAGCTTTTCGGCAATGGCTAAGCCGCTTTTTGCATACGCTACACTTTTTTCATGATCTGAATAAGCGGTGGCTTGTGAAAGTGCCACGTAAGCGCTGACAGATGAGGTATCATTCTCCGCTTTTTTAGCAACGCGCGTAAGGCTGTCGATCGTTTTTTGATCTTGTGCAAAAGCAGGAATAGAAAATGCGAAGAAGAGGAGGAGGGGGAGAAAACTGACTTTCATGATGCGAGGTTTTTTTTCATCAGTCCCGTTTAAGAAACGTGCCTGATGAAAAAATAGGGGAGAATATTCCTGTTGAAAAAGGGATGAGCAAACCTGTTTTAAACGCGTGATTTTTTATCATTAGGTATGCTTCTCAAACTTACCTAATGATAAAAATAAAATCAGGTCTGCAGCACACCCGTATTGTAACGCTTCGTTATCGGCGAATGATTTGCTGCTTCAATGCCCATAGAAACCCATTTGCGCGTGTCGAGCGGGTGAATGATGTTATCTATCCACAAACGCGCTGCTGCGTAATATGGTGAAGTCTGTGCGGTGTATTTTTCTGTGATCTTATCAAGCAATTCTTTTTCTTCTTCGGGCGTAATTTCTTTTTTGCCCTGGGCTTTCAATGAGCTCACCTGTATCTGCAATAAAACTTTTGCAGCCTGCGCGCCACCCATCACCGCAATCTGCGCAGTAGGCCATCCCACAATCAAACGCGGATCATAAGCTTTTCCGCACATCGCGTAATTGCCTGCACCGTATGAATTACCCACGACGATTGTAAATTTCGGCACCACAGAATTGCTCATCGCATTCACCAGCTTTGCACCGTCTTTGATAATTCCGCCTTGCTCTGATCGTGAGCCAACCATAAAGCCGGTTACATCCTGCAAGAACACCAGCGGAATTTTTTTCTGGTTGCAATTCATAATGAAACGTGCTGCTTTATCAGCCGAATCGGAATAAATAACGCCGCCGAATTGCATTTCACCTTTTTTGCTTTTCACCACTTTACGCTGATTCGCCACAATGCCAACTGCCCAACCATCAATGCGCGCTAACCCGCAAATAATGGATTGACCGAAAAGCTCTTTGTATTCTTCAAAATCCGAATCATCTACCAAACGTGCAATGATCTCTCGCATATCGTAAGGTTTCTCACGCGAGTCGGGCATGATACCGAGAATTTCTTTTTCGTCCAGCTTGGGCAGGGCAGGAGTCTTGCGGTCGAAACCGGCTTTAT
>JBKJMR010000357.1:0-9236 GCA_046596275.1 Bacteroidia bacterium
TCCGAATTCCCTGAAAACATTTCGCAGTTGCCGCTCTTCGTAGGTATTGAGAACTTCTTCAGCATCCATTGAAGCGGCGCGATTCATTCGCATATCCAGCGGACCATCAAAGCGAGTTGAAAATCCTCTGCCGGGTTCATCAATCTGGTGTGATGATATTCCAAGATCCGCGAGAATTCCATCAACTGGAATTGCGTTGTGCATACGGAGAAAGTTTTTCAGGAATCTGAAATTCTGCTTAACAAGAATAAATCGCGGATCAATGATTGCATTTGCAACCGCGTCTTCATCCTGGTCAAAAGCGATCAGTCTGCCTTTTTCTCCGAGCTGCGCAAGTATCGCGCGTGAATGTCCGCCGCCGCCAAATGTTACATCTACATATGTTCCATCGGGCCGGATAGCTAAACCTTCCAGGCTCTCATGTAAAAGAACGGGATTATGGTAAGTCGACATCCTCTCCCTTATTACCCATGCTGCCCATTACATCTTCGGCAAGTGAACCGAAATCAACTGAAGGATCATTGATCGTTTGTTCGTAACGGTCTTTGTCCCAGATTTCGATCATGTTAACCGCGGCAGACATGACGATGTTTTTTGAAATTCCTGCAAATGTTACCAGGTCCTTAGGGAGAAGGACACGACCGGTTGCATCAAGCTCAACAGGTTTTACACCGGCATTAAACATCCGGATGAAATCCACATTCTTTTTCTTGAAGCGATTCAGCTTGTTGACGTCTTTCACCAATATGTTCCACTCGCTTGTCGGATAAATTTCGAGGCACTTGTGAAACACGCTGCGTTTTACGACAAACCCTTTTTTCAGAATAGGCTGAAGCTGTTTTTTGAATGCCACGGGCAGGAGCAATCGCCCCTTTGCGTCAATACTGCATTCATATACACCAATCAGACTGTTCATTTGGAATTGCTTCTGAAGCGTAAAAGTATTGAATATATTCCCACTATTTCCCACAAAACCCCACTTTTGTTGATAACTTCCCCACGTCCGACCAACAAGCTGAACATTTCCACCTTATTATGTGCCTGGAATGCTTGTAAACAGAGGGAATTATCAATGAAGAATGAAAATTGCAAAGTGGGAAGATTGAAATAATCCTGTTGTTAATTGCTTGTTGACAGCCAAACCAAAAACCAGGTTAAATCCGTACGAAAAAGGCGGGTTTATATTTTTATCGGATCTAATTTTACCAATGAAATTTGACACTCATTCTTGAAAATAATTTGAACTGATTTGTATTTGTTTTATAGTTCCCGCAAGAATGGCGTTCACTCGATGAAAAACTGTTAATTCGTAAGAATAAATTGATAATTCAAGCAATAAAAAAAAACGATAAAAAATTTCGCATTTCGTGTTGACTGAAATCTGAAAAATCCGACCTAATTTTACCGCGGTTATGAAGCAGGATAAATTTGTTGATATTGAAAAAGTTATCCGGGAGAAAAATCCGCGTTTATTGAAATGGATGCCTGGTTTTTTATTGCGTTACATCAAGCGGATTCTACATGAAGAAGATGTAAATTCGTTTATGGCTGCGCATGGCCATTTGAGAAAGCTCGATTTTGTGCATACCACTCTTCGCGAATTCGATACTAAAATCATTGCGAAAGGATTGGAAAATATTCCTGCAACAGGAGGATTTATTGTTGCGTCTAATCATCCGCTTGGTGGTTTTGACGGATTGGCGTTGATGGAAGCAGTTGCAAAAAAAAGAGAGGACATCCAGTTTCTGGTGAATGATATTTTATTCACGCTCGGGACAATGGATGAGCTTTTTATTCCCGTAAACAAACACGGATCGCAAAGTGCTTCTGCAAAAATTGAATCTGCGTATAAATCTGAAAATGCAGTTTTAATTTTTCCCGCAGGACTTGTATCGCGAAAACAGGACGGAAAAGTGATGGACCTGGAATGGAAAAAAAGCTTTATCAGCAAAGCAATGCAGTATGATAAACCTGTTGTACCAACTTATATTGACGGGAAAAACTCCTCTTTTTTTTACAATCTTTCCATGTGGAGGAAACGTTTTGGTATCAAAGCGAATATTGAAATGTTTTATCTTGTTGACGAGATGTACAGGCAACAGCATAAAACAATTACCATTACCTTTGGAAAACCAATTCAACCCTCTGCCTTTAACCAGGAAAAATCACCACGTGAATTAGCCGGATTAATGAAGCAGCATGTGTATGCATTGGGTGAAGGAAAACCCGGTCCCTTTTCCTGAATCAAATTTTAGCCGGGAAGTAACATGAAACCAATTATCCCTCCAGTCGCACGTGAATTGCTCGAGCAAGAGCTTAATTCTGCTACATATATTCGCGAAACGAATAAAGGGGAAAATCAAATCTATATCATTGATCAGCACAACGGACCGAATACGCTTATTGAAATCGGCCGTTTACGTGAGCTGACATTTCGCGCTGCCGGCGGTGGAACGGATAAAGAAACTGATCTCGATGATTTTGACACCTGCGATAATTGCTACAAACAGCTGGTGGTTTGGAACCCTGAGGATAAAGAAATTGTTGGCGGCTATCGTTTTATCCGGTGTGAGAATTCGAAAGGAGCTGATGGTAATTATCATCTTGCCACAACCGAACTTTTTACATTCAGTGAAAAATTTAAAACTGAATATCTTCCATTGACGATTGAGCTTGGAAGATCATTTGTTCAGCCGGCTTATCAACCTTCCGCAAATAATCGTAAAGGACTTTTTTCGCTGGATAATTTGTGGGATGGATTGGGCGCACTCGTTGTGGATAATCCGGATATGGATTATTTTTTCGGGAAGGTTACGATGTACCGTCATTTCGATGTGCAGGCACGTGATTATATTCTTCATTTTATGAATCACTATTTTCCGGATAAGGAAAATCTGGTGACTCCGCATTTCCCTGTAAAAATTCTGACAGATGTTTCTGCGCTGGAGCAAGAGTTAGGAGATCTGCCTTACAAAGACGGTCATCATTTATTGAATAAACGTGTTCGCGAGCTGGGAGAAAATATTCCGCCGCTTGTTAATTCATACATGAACCTCAGCGCGACGATGCGCAATTTCGGAACATCTGTCAATGATGAATTCGGTGATGTGGATGAAACCGGCATCATGGTTACGATCAAGGATATTTACCCGACAAAAAAAGAGCGACACATAAATTCTTATACCGGCAGAAAGAAATAATTTCTTCTGTACACCTTTTTATTTTTCTCAAGTGAAAATCCGCTCAGCAGTTTACATCAGCAGCAATGCAAAGATTGAAGATTGTCCTCCTGGCGATCGTGCAGAATATGCATTTATCGGCCGTTCGAATGTTGGAAAATCTTCACTCATCAATATGCTTGTCGGAATCAACGGACTTGCGCGCATCTCCTCCACCCCGGGAAAAACGCAGATCATTAATCATTATATGGTGAATGATCAGTGGTACCTGGTCGATCTTCCGGGTTACGGTTATGCAAAAGTCTCACAGGTAAAACGTGCGCAGTTCAATCAAATGATCAGCCGTTATATCATGGGTCGGAAAAACCTGATGTGCGTATTTGTCCTTGTTGATGCACGTATCAAACCGCAACGACTTGATCTGGAATTTATGGAGAGCCTTGCCTCCGAAGGAATTGCTTTCGCCATCTGCTTTACTAAGTGCGACAAGCTTTCTTCTATTCAATTGCCAAAATCAATTGCGGCTTATAAAAGAGAAATGCTGAAGGAATGGGAAGAGTTTCCTTTGCATTTTCTTACCTCCGCAGAAAAGAAAAAAGGAAAGGCAGAAGTGCTGAATTTTATTGAAGAGACGAATGTGATTTATACGCAACTGAACGGAATCTGAAAAAAAGTTGGTGGTGGAAAAAGGGTTGGTGGTTGAGGTTGGCGGTGATTGGTGACTGGTGATTGTTTTTTTATGAAAAGATTAAGTTGGGCGTGTCCCCGGCTGAACCGGGGTCAGGCTTTACGCGCTACACGGTAGCTTGCTGCAATCCCTTACGCGAAAAAAAGTTTAACGCGGAGGCGCTTGAGACGCGGAGGGCGCGGAGACATTTCATTAATATTTTCTGTATTAAATCTGGAGTTTGCGTTTCAGAAAAAAATGGCACATCCAATTGCGCAAAAGGCTTCGTTTAGTAAATCGTACATCGTAAATCATACATCGTACATTTTTCCCTCTTACCCTTTCCTGTGGTAAGTCATTCTTTTCCGCTTCACATATTTTCCGTCTTTGTCTTTTACCAGCATGTCTACTACTAAAACGAGTGTGCTGAGTGAATGTATTTTGTAGATGTATTGATCGGGCTCCTTGCAATACATCCAGAATTCAATTTCTTCTTTGATAGTGTAGCTGCACTCGTAATGCTGATCGCCGGTATCAAAAAGAATTGCGCCTGTCGTGAACGTTATTTCCTGCAGGATGGATGGCTTTGTTTTTTTTGCAAATGGGTTCCCGGATTTTTTCTCTTCTACCAGCGCCCATTTTGTTCCGGTAATTTTTTTCAGGAATGCCTTGTCAATTTTTGAAGCGGAAAGATTAGCAGCTGACACAATAAATAAAAAGAAGAAAATAAAAATTCGCATAACGTGTTTTGATTGTAAGACGGATAAAAAAGGAATCGTTGCCATAAAAAAAATCCCGCACCTGGCAGATGCGGGATTTTGCAAGAAAAATTTTTCTTACCTGTTTCCTACACCAATAAGTGTGATGAAACCTGTAGTGCTGTAATCGCGTGTATCTGAAATAGCGTGCAGGATGTAATAATATGTTCCATCGGTGCAGATGCCACCTGAAGTAGAGCGGCCATCCCAGTGAATTGCAGGTGCTTCTGCTTCGAAAATTTTCACACCCCAACGATCAAAGATCTCGATCTTATATTCTTTAAGTCCCGAATTAGGAATGTAGAATTCATCATTTGTTCCGTCACCATTAGGCGAGAATACGTTTGGAATAAGAATTCCTTCAAGCGCAGTAACAAATGTTGAAACGGTATCAGAACATCCGTTTGCATCAACTACAACCATGTTAACGGTGTAGGTTCCTGCTCCTGTAAAGGTGTTGGAAGGATTTTGTTGTGTGGAGGTTTGTCCGTTACCAAAATCCCATGACCATGTGTATGGACTCGTTCCGCCGGTTGTTGTGCTGATGAAGTTCCAGGTGCTTGCCCAGGGTCCGCCGCCGGTTGTATCTGTTACAAATGCGCCTGTCGGATTCGGATTTACGGTTGGTGTGCAGGAAACCGGTAATGATGTACATCCGGGAGTTGAACCATTTGCAACAACAGTTACAGGAGCCATGCCGGTTGTCCAGTCAACGTATAATGAATCTGAACCTTGTCCGCTGGTGATTGTTCCGTTGCCCGGAACTGACCATGTATAATTTGTTGCGCCTGTTGCGGTGAAAAGATTTCCGTTGGTGTTTTCACAGAATGTTGGACAAACAATAGATGGTGCGGCAGGACTCAATTCCGTTAATACGTAAGGATCGCCCGGATTTGCAAATGCCCAGGCAGCGCGGGTGCGCGTGGTGAAAATTCCTGATGTTCCTGTGAGAGCTGCAGCGATATCATTCCACTGGTTGTTGTTTGTTCTCCAATGCGCAACTCCATCCCATGCACCATCAGAGGCAGGAATGTAATGCACTGTTACATCAGCGGCATTTGTTCCGGCAGGGCGAAGAATAGCATGATAAAAAATATCATTTGCGCTACAGTATGTACCATCACCGGTTGCGCGGAGATAACCGTCATTATCAGGATTGTGATTGATGAAACGAACAGTATAAATATTGACCAGGCTTCCTGCGACAGGAGAAAGCTCAATAGGACGATAGCGGGTTGTACCCACGCTTGATCCAACAGGGAAAAGATAATTTCCTGCACCTGAAGTTGCGCGTGACAATACACCCGGCGCATCGCTGCTGACAAATCCTTCAGCACCGGGAACCTGTAAATTGGCTACAGCAGTTGTAGCAGGATCATTAACGAAAAATGTATTGGTCTGTGTTTCTAATTCGCGGTCGCCGATATTCAAAACGCCAGCTGTTGCATCGGTCATGGCATTCACGAGCACCAATGTTTTTTTGCGGTTGTTACCTGTGCCTGTTCCGGTGAGTGTGAGATTATGAAATGTGGTAATTGTTCCGTTAACGCTTGTAATGAATTGTTGCGTGTTGCCATACAATTCAACTGTGCTTGTGCCTCCTACAAATACAGAATTATTGATCCAATCCTGCTCTACAGCGTAATAACCATTACCTGATGATGAACCACTGTTAATGGTCATGGTTCCGCTAAGTGGTAATGTAGAATTTTTGGTTACGTTGGTTGTACCGTCATTGATAAAGCCGGATGTATTATCGAGCGTTAATCCGCCGTTGCAATGCAATCCGCCGCCTGTGGTAACATGAACTGTTGCACCATTGGAATAAAAGATCTGTGCTTGCATGCTTGCTGCTGATGCGAGGGTCAAAAAAGCAGCTAGTAGGGGGTACTTTTGTTTCATAGTCGTAATTCTGGAGTATTCGGGCCGACACTAAAATAAAACAATTTTCGGCATAAAAAAATGTGGCGACTGAAATCAGGCTTAGCCCGGATCCACAAGCCCCATTTTTTCGGCAAAGTAAGCACCGAAATCGCGCATGTCGCCGGCCATTTTTTCTTCGCTGGTGGAGCGTTGAAGTGTGTCGGACATGGTGACGATATTCTGGTGGAAAAAGCGCTTCATGTCTTCCACGGGCATGTCTTTCGTCCATAAATCGATGCGCATGGTGTTCTTTTCATTTTCGTCCCACATGGCTAGCATGATGGCTTTGCAGTTGCCGCCGTCTTTGGAATCGCTTGCGTTCCATTGAATGGCTTCGGGAAGATTATTTTCGTCGAGGGTAATGGTGAAGTTGATGGTAGCTTTTCTCATGGTGCAAAAGTAGGGAGATTTTCATGGTGGGTGATTTGGTAATCTGATAATCTGGTAACTGGGTAATTGCACACGGAATAATAGCGCATTGGGGATTGCAGAATTCTAATTGAGAAATAAACTTCTGAAAATTTTGCAGGCTGGGATAGCCCGACCCGACGCAGGAGGGACACGTCCAAAAAAACGTTCGATGAGTTCACGGAGTTCGCAGAGAATAGATATGCCTGTTAACTACGAACTAACAACTCAACACTAAAATTTCGGCTTGTATTTGGAGCGGTTTAATAATGCGGCGCCGTCATTTATTTCCATTAATTGGGCTAAAGTTGTGGTTGGATTTTTGGCCATGAAGGC
The DNA here is from genome assembly GCA_046596275.1 of Bacteroidia bacterium. GTDB lineage: Bacteria > Bacteroidota > Bacteroidia > Palsa-965 > Palsa-965. The sequence continues at coordinate 7,272 of JBKJMR010000357.1, forward strand.
TTCTACAATACGCAGTCCGATCCAGTTTCCTGCTTTGCCGGGGGATTCTTTGGGGAGTCCGGGAGTGAAAGAACCGTCTTCGGTGAAATGATTGAGGTCTTCGCCATTATCGGAGTACACTTTTTTCTGCTCGATCATGGTGGCCCACATGCGGGCTTCGTTTTCAATGGCCCAGTCTAATTTTGCCTGCGGATAACCGGTGAGGATGGAATCGGGTGTGTTACGGAGCAATGCTTTTTGCAAATAGAGCAGCTTGCCTTCGTAGACCATTTTATTGATGAGATCGTTTTTGGGTGGATCATAGGGAAACTCATTCATCATCCACGCTTTTACAAAATTGGTGGCCATGTATTCTTTGGAGCTGATGCGGCGGCGGTAATTTGGCCAGAGATCGGGAAGGGCGTCGTAGTAGGCGTTGTCTTTTCCGAGATAAAATTCGAGACTGATGCCGTAATCGCCCTGCACGTTGAAAATATTATAATTGAAGCCGGTTAAGGTTGTGTTCACTGTATTGGGTAATTTTTTCCCCGAAAAGTAGTAACGAAAGTGTTTGTAAGCATCGGTAAGCTCGTTTTCCAATCCGGAAAGATCGCCAGGGAAAACTTTTGTGGTTTCGAGGTAAACTTCTCTCATACCGAGCGCGCGGTTGTAAATAAAATCGCGTATGGCATAATCGCAACCCATGCTGTCGGGGGCGGTGCGACAAACAATATGGTTGATATATCCATCGGCAAAGTCGCCGTATTGCACCCGGAGATGTTCGAGCGATTTGGCCATTTGAGTTGTATCGAGCGTGAAAAATTCTTTCTCGAAACGATTGATCTTTACCTGCGGCACGGAAATTGTCGACACGTCGACGTCCAGCGGATCATTCTTACATGACGAAGCACCGATCATTAAGAATACGGCCGGAATCCACCGAAAAATAGCACGCATAGACAGTACTTTCATAAAACATTTTAAATTTATCGTAATATTGTCCAACGTTTAAAACCACATCAAAAGTATGAAAAAGGTACTCTTACTCATCTTAGCCCTCAGTATGGGTGGCAAATATGCAATCGCCCAGGACGCCGGCGAAAATGATTTGAAAAATTTCCGCTTCGGTCTTAAAACTACCGGGATGCTTACCTGGTTTAAACCGGAAGACAAGAAAAAATATGAAAGTGGCGGCGTATCTGCGCGTGGCAGCTATGGACTGATCACTGAATTCAGATTAAATAAAACTGCTTCTATCAGCACCGGATTTGAAGTGCTGTATGACGCAGGTAAATTAAATTTCCTGGGATCTGCAGATCCTAATTATTATTATTTGTCGCGCGATGGCGAAATGATGGAGTTCACAGATGGGGCGAATGATTCTGGTGCTACAAAATATAAGCTGAACAGCAGAACTTACAGAACGACCTACCTGATGATTCCGTTGTTGCTTAAATTGAAAACACCTGAAATCGGCGCTTTAACTTATTTCGGCATCATCGGTCTGAACAACTCAATGCGCTTGAAAAGTCGTGTTGATGATGATGTGAACACAGGTTCTGCAACCGGAGCAAATGCATCACAGAACGACATCCTGAACACAAGCGACATCAACCTTTTCAACTTTTCGCTGAATGTTGGATTGGGTGCTGAGTGGAGCATTGCAGGTTCTACTTCACTTGTATTCGGATTGAACTTTTATAACGGATTCTCAAATGTTGTGAAGCCTACTTCAGATTACCTTTTCCGTGAAGTAGAATCAACACCTCCTGGCAATCCGACAAGAGAAAGTGCTAAGCAGAACGCTTCTGTAAAAGCTTTTGCATTGTCAGTTGGCGTATTATTTTAAAGAATATTTTTTCAATCATAAAAAACGATCCGCCTCAACAGCGGATCGTTTTGCATTTCGGGTGATCATGCAAAGATCATCAGGCGCGTTTGTGAAACACCGCGATGAAAAGGGGAGGATCATCAGGCGCGTTTGCG
>JBKJMR010000504.1:0-2841 GCA_046596275.1 Bacteroidia bacterium
AAACGAATACGCTGCGCTTCACCGCCGGAAAGTGTGCTCGACGATTGTCCGAGATGAACGTAGCCGAGACCTGTATCCTGCAACGGTTTTAATTTCGTCACAATTTTTTTTCCGGGATTTGTTCCGTCTGCGAAAAATTCAATCGCTTCGTCAACGGTCATGTCGAGCACGTCGGCGATGCTTTTTCCGTAGGAAGGATCTCCCGGCTTGGGATTATAAATTACTTCGAGCGTTTCTTCTTTGAAGCGACGGCCTTTGCAATTTTCACATAACAAATGCACATCGGCCATAAATTGCATTTCTACAATTACTTCGCCTTCGCCTTCGCATACATCACAACGACCGCCATCCACGTTAAAAGAAAAATGTGATGGTTTGTAGCCGCGCATTTTTGATAATGGCTGATCGGCATACAACGCGCGGATCTCATCGTATGCTTTTACATAGGTGACGGGATTCGAACGCGAAGATTTTCCAATCGGATTCTGATCTACAAATTCAATGGAAGCAATATGTTTAAAATCTCCTTTAAGCGAATCGAACTGGCCGGTTTGTTCACCGTAACCGCCGAGATGTTTTTGGAATGCAGGATAAAGAATGCGTTTTACCAATGTAGATTTTCCTGATCCGCTGACGCCGGTAATGACAGTCATCACATCCAAAGGAAATTTTACATCGAGATTTTTTAAATTATTTTCTCTCGCGCCGCGAATCTCTACATACGATTTCCATTTGCGGCGTTTTGTTGGCAGCGGAATTTTTTCTCTCCCTGTTAAATATTTTGCTGTCAGGCTTTGTGCTGAAAGTAAATCTTTATGCGTTCCTGCAAAAACCACTTCACCACCAAGCGTTCCGGCCATCGGACCCATGTCGACCATCACATCGCTTGCGCGCATAATTTCTTCATCGTGTTCCACAACAATTACAGTGTTGCCGATATCACGCAATGCAAGCAACACACGAATCAATCGTTCTGTATCCCGCGGATGTAAACCAATGCTTGGCTCATCCAAAATATACATGGAACCAACAAGCGAACTTCCCAATGAAGTAGCAAGATTGATACGTTGTGATTCGCCACCGGAAAGAGTAGAGGAGAGGCGATTCATTGTGAGATAGCCTAAACCAACATCAGAAAGAAAACGAAAACGATTTGTAATCTCTGTAAGCAATCGTTTGGTCAGATTTTTTTCTTCTTCTGTTAATTTAATTTCAGTGAAAAATTTATAAGCATCTTTCACCTGCATCAGTACAATATCACTGATGGATTTGTCTGCGAACTTTACGTAATTCGCATCTTTCCGTAAACGTGTTCCGCGACAATCCGGGCAAGTTGTTTTTCCGCGGTAACGGGAAAGCATTACGCGGTATTGAATTTTATAGCTCTGCGATTCAATGTCCTTGAAAAAACCATTGAGTCCATTGAAATATTTATTTCCTGTCCACAACACTTCCTTATCTGCTTTTGAAAGTTCGCCGTAAGGTTTGTGAACCGGGAAATTAAATTTGTAAGCATTCATGACGAGCTTATCTTTCCACGCGCTCATTTTTTCACCTTTCCAGCAAGCAACCGCTTCTTCGAAGATGGAGAGATTTTTATTCGGAATAACTAAATCAGGATCGACGCCGATCACGCTTCCGAATCCTTCACATGTTTTACAAGCGCCGATCGGATTGTTAAAGCTGAAAAAATGCACGCTCGGTTCTTCGAACTGAATTCCATCAGCTTCAAAACGATTGGAGAAATGAATGCGATTTGATTCGGAAGGAATATTTCCTTCATTCGATTCTTTCGCTTTTTTAGCAGCCGGTTTTTTAGCAGCAGCTTTTTTTGGAGCAGCTTTTTTTACCGGAGCAGCTTCTTCAGCGACTGTTTCTTTTTCAATAATTTTTTCCAGTATCAAATCACCATCGCCTTCGTAAAAAGCTGTTTGCACAGAATCAGCAATGCGAGAAGCAAGATCTTCATCTTCATGATTTACAGCAAAACGATCGATGACAATATTAATTTCTTCTTTTAAAGAAAGCGATGAAACATTGATCTCATTCAGCTTCAGGATTTCTCCTTTGTAAAGTATGCGTGTAAATCCCTGCTGCAATAAAAGTCCGAGTGTTTCTTTTAAATTTTTATCCTTCTTGATTTTCAGCGGTGCAAGCAATATCAATTTCGTTCCGCCCGTCAAACCGAGAATTGTATCAACAACATTCGTTACGGTATGGCGCTTCACTAATTTTCCGCTTACAGGCGAATATGTTTTTCCTGCACGCGCAAAAAGTAATTTCAGGTAATCAAAAATTTCGGTAGAAGTTCCAACTGTTGAACGCGGATTTCTTGTATTTACTTTTTGCTCAATCGCAACTGCAGGAGAAATTCCTTTGATGTATTCCACAGCAGGCTTTTCAATTTTTCCTAAAAACTGCCGCGCATAAGCAGAAAGACTTTCCACGTATCTGCGTTGACCTTCTGCAAATAACGTATCAAACGCAAGCGAAGATTTCCCTGAGCCGGAAAGCCCGGTAATAACGATAAAACGATTCCGCGGAAGAGCAAGATCAACGTTTTTAAGGTTATGCATTTTCGCACCCTTAATTATGATGTACTGCTTCGGATTATATGATTCGATAGGATCAGCCAATTTCAATTTCCTCTTAATTTTTCCCTGAATTTAGGGACTGCAAAAGTACCCAAAAATTGAGCATTTTAGATGATAAGAAGTGCTAAAAAATAAAGTGGAAAAGGCTAATCCTGAAACTAAACTATCATCGTCACTTATTCACTGAAAATATAGATGTAAGTGAATTTTACATTTGGCAAAGGATCGCCATCTTCATTTTCTTCAG
>JBKJMR010000509.1:0-7547 GCA_046596275.1 Bacteroidia bacterium
TAAACATTCCATCTTACACACTCGAGCCGGGTGATGTAGTAGGAGTGCGTGAAAAATCAAAATCCCTTGAATCAATTTCTAACTCTATCGGGGCTGGAAGTCAGTATTCATGGATCGAATTCAATCCGACATTGCTTGAAGGCAAATTCATCGGTTATCCTGAGCGCGCTCAGATCCCGGAGAACTTCAAAGAGCAGCTGATCGTCGAATTGTACTCGAAATAATAAGTGAAGTGCCGGGCAGGGGCCTTAACGCCTGCTGTAGTTAAATAAAGATTCAAACGAACAAAGCATAAACCACAATGGGCATCCTAGCATTCCAGAAACCCGATAAAGTGATAATGATTCAATCAAGCGAAACTGATGGACTTTTCGAATTCCGTCCGTTGGAGCCTGGTTACGGTATCACAATCGGAAATGCACTCCGTCGTATTCTCCTTTCGTCGCTCGAAGGATATGCAATCACCACACTTCGCGTGGATGGTGTTGAGCATGAATTTTCGACCATCAAAGGCGTTATGGAAGATGTAACGGAAATCGTCCTCAATCTTAAACAAGTCCGCTTCAAACGCCAGATCGAATCAACAGACAGCGAAAAAGTGGTTGTAAATATTACCGGCAAAACACAGCTTACAGCAGGCGATATCGGAAAATTCACATCTGGTTTCCAGGTTTTGAATCCTGATTTCGTAATCTGCAACATGGAAGCAAGTGTAAAGCTGAAAATCGAGCTTACAATCGAAAAAGGACGTGGTTATGTTCCTGCTGACGAAAATAAGCCGGTGAATGCACCGATCGGATTGATTCCAATTGATGCAATTTACACACCGATCCGTAACGTAAAATACGCTGTAGAAAACTACCGTGTTGAACAGAAAACGGATTATGAGAAATTGGTTCTTGAAATTGTTACTGACGGATCTATTCACCCGAAAGAAGCATTGAAAGAAGCAGCGAAAATCCTTATTCATCACTTCATGCTATTCTCCGATGACAAGATCACTCTTGACACAGTTGAAAAAGCATCTACAGAAGAATTTGATGAGGATTCCCTGCACATGCGTCAATTGCTCAAAACAAAGCTTGTTGACATGGATCTTTCAGTGCGCGCGCTCAATTGCCTCAAAGCAGCTGACGTTGAAACACTCGGTGATCTTGTTTCCTTCAATAAAAATGATCTTTTGAAATTCCGCAACTTCGGCAAAAAGTCTCTTACAGAATTGGAAGAGCTCGTAGCTGCAAAAGGACTTCAGTTCGGAATGAATGTCGCTAAATACAAACTGGACCGCGACTAGGCTTCTTCTATTCTGTAACATTTCAGGAGATAGAGGTCCCAGCAACAAGTCGCTTTGCGGCTAAATAAAAAACAAGACGCGAACATCGCGCCTACACAAAATGAGACACGGAAATAAAAACAACAACCTCAAGCGCACAAAAGCTCACCGCGAGTCGATGTTGTCGAACATGGCATGCTCACTGATCATGCACAAACGAATCAACACAACGCTTGCTAAAGCTAAAGTTCTTCGCTCGTTCATTGAACCATTAATCACACGCTCTAAGCCTGTTACAACGAAAGTTGAAGACACGCACAACCGTCGTGTGGTATTCAGCTACCTAGCAGATAAATTCGCAGTTGCTGAATTGTTCAGAGAGATCGGACCAAAAGTGGCTGACCGTCCGGGTGGATACACACGTATCATCCGCTACAGCATCAGCACTAAGCCGAGTGTGAACGCAAAACGCCGTATGGATAACGCTGACATGGCAATGATCGAATTAGTAGACTACAACGAATTAATGTTGAATACTAAAGGCGATGCTAAAAAAGCAAAAACCACTCGTCGTGGCCGTGCAAAGACCAAAAAATCAGAAGGCGCAGAAACCACCGATACAACGACAGACGAAAAAGGTGAATAAATTGTCAGCAAATTCATTTCAACACAAAAAAGGGATATGGTATTTTTGCCACATCCCTTTTTTCTTTCCTAAAAAGTAAAAAAATCCAGTGGACGAGAAAGAATCAAAATCCCAACGCGCGAAGTATGTCGCACTCCCGCCAGCAATCCTTTTGCTGGAGGATGGAACCGTTTTCCACGGCCGTGCTGCAGGCGCGATAGGAACCACGACAGGAGAGATCTGTTTCAATACAGGAATGTCGGGATACCAGGAAATATTTACCGATCCTTCTTATTTCGGACAAATTCTCGTGGCAACAAATGTGCACATCGGGAATTATGGAATCAAGAACGATGAAGTCGAATCAGAATCAATAAAGATCTCCGGATTAGTTTGTAAAAAATTCTCTGATGTGTATTCCCGCCCGCAAGCGGATAAATCAATCAAGGAATATTTTATTGAAGAAAAAATTGTTGGCATTTGTGAAGTTGATACACGCGCAATTGTTCGTCACATCCGCAGCAAAGGCGCAATGAATGCAATTATTTCAAGCGATAATCTTGACATTGATTCGCTGAAGGAACAATTGAAAAAAGTTCCATCCATGGCCGGGCTCGAACTTTCTTCTAAAGTTTCTACCAAAACCGCTTACACTGCCGGCAATTCAGATTCGGAATACAAAGTTGCGATATTCGATACCGGCTTGAAGAAAAATATTGTGCGTTGCCTGGTTGAGCGCGGATGTCATGTAAAAGTATTTCCATTAAAAACTTCTGCGGCAGAAATGCTTGCATGGGAACCAAACGGATTTTTAATTTCAAACGGTCCCGGCGATCCTGCTGCGATGCCGGATGAAGTGGAAACCGTAAAGCAAATTATTGACAGCGGAATTCCTTCATTCGGAATTTGTCTCGGTCAGCAACTGATCGCACAGGCATTTGGAATTTCCACTTACAAAATGTTCAACGGTCACCGTGGAATAAATCATCCTGTAAAAAATATCATCACCGGAAAAAGCGAAATTACTTCTCAGAATCACGGATTTTCGGTGAAAGAAGAAGACGTTGCAAAAAATCCGGATATCGAGATTACACACATCAATCTCAACGATAATACGATTGAAGGAATGCGTCATAAAGTGAAAAAAGTTTTCTGTGTGCAGTATCACCCGGAAGCTTCACCCGGACCGCAAGATGCGCGTTATCTCTTCGATGATTTTGTCACGATGATGGCTTCGGTGAAAAAACCAGTCTCTGCATAATTTATATTTGATTGTTGATCTTGGATGTTTGATTAAAATTCGCTCAAACTTTCTCTCTTCAATCAAAAATCAACTTTCAAAAATTACCAATTTATGAGCTTCATCGCACAAATCCAGGCACGACAAATTCTTGATTCGCGTGGCAATCCTACAATTGAAGTTGACGTGATCACTTCCACCGGAACGCTTGGGCGTGCTGCTGTTCCATCGGGCGCATCAACAGGTACACACGAAGCAGTTGAATTGCGCGATGGGGATCAAAGCCGTTACATGGGTAAAGGTGTTTTGAAAGCGGTGAACAATGTCAATACGATTATCCGCGAAGAATTAAACGGCATTTACATTTTCGACCAGGCGCTCATCGATGCAAAAATGATTGCATTGGATGGCACTCCGAATAAAGCGAATCTTGGTGCGAATGCAATTCTTGGTGTGTCGCTTGCCTGTGCAAAAGCAGCAGCGAAAGAATTAGGTCAGCCGCTTTATCGTTATGTCGGTGGAGTCAATGCAAATTTGCTTCCTATTCCGATGATGAATATTCTCAACGGCGGCGCACATGCTGATAACGGAATTGATTTCCAGGAATTCATGATCATGCCTGTTGGCGCTGATGCATTCAGCGAAGGCCTGCGCATGGGTACCGAAGTGTTTCATCACCTGAAAAAAGTATTGAAAGACAAAGGTTATGCAACCAATGTCGGTGATGAAGGCGGATTTGCTCCGAACATAAAAAGCAATGAAGAAGCAATCGAATATGTTTTGAAAGCGATTGAAAATGCAGGCTATAAAGCAGGTGAAGATATGTTCATCGCTATGGATGCAGCAGCTTCTGAATTTTATGACGCTAAAAGTAAAAGCTATATTTTCAAAAAATCTGACGGCAAAAAATTAAGCAGCGATGAAATGGTTGCTTACTGGAAATCGTGGTCGGAGAAATATCCTATTCTTTCGATTGAAGATGGATTTGCTGAAGACGACTGGGACGGATGGGCGAAGATCACTGCGGAAATCGGGGATAAAGTGCAATTGGTTGGCGATGATCTTTTTGTTACCAATACAGATCGCCTTTCAAAAGGAATTACAAATGGCATCGCGAATTCTATTTTGATCAAGGTAAACCAGATCGGCACGTTGACAGAAACGATTGAAGCGGTGCAGATGGCGCAGTCCAATTCGTTTACCAGCGTAATGAGCCATCGGTCAGGAGAAACGGAAGATACTACGATCGCGGATCTTGCTGTGGCTTTAGGCTGTGGACAGATCAAGACCGGTTCAGCGTCCCGTTCAGACAGGATTGCCAAGTACAACCAGCTGCTGCGTATAGAAGAGCAATTGGGCGGTTCTGCGCGGTATTTGGGAAAGCAATTTAAGTTTGTTCCTTAGTTTTTATTACAGTTACGCCTTTGCCTGTAATTCAGGAGTATAGCTGCAATAAAATAAATTAGCTATATCAATCGCAACGGTAACTCAAAACTCCCTAATTTAGAGGCACAGCATCTCTCTGTTAAATTCATGCTGTTCAGAAGCACGCAATAAAAATTTTATGGATACTCTCAAAGAAAAATTCATCTCCAAGGCGAAGCCAATGGCTGCCGAGGTGAAAGCCATTATCAAAGAACACGGTGATAAAAAATTAGGTGAATATACTGTGGCGCAGGTTTACCAGGGCATGAAAAGCATGACCGGGCTTGTTACAGAAACATCAAAGCTTGATCCGGAAGAAGGAATTCGTTTCCGCGGTTATTCTATTCCTGAGTTGCGTGAAAAGCTTCCGAAAGCTCCTAATGGAACAGAACCTTTGCCGGAAGGGATTTTTTATCTCATGCTTACCGGAGATTTGCCAACGAAAGAAGAAGCTTATGCAATAGGAAATGATTGGGCGCGCCGTGCAATTGTTCCGAAGCATGTTTTTGATACGCTTGAAAAACTTCCTGCTGCAACACATCCAATGACAATGTTCAGCATTGGTGTTTTGGCAATGCAGACAGAATCTCTTTTTGCCAAAGGCTATAAAGAAGGCATGAGCAAAAAAGATTACTGGGATTACACCTATGAAGATTCGATGAATCTCATTGCGCGTTTGCCACGTATCGCTGCTTATATCTATCGCAAAAAGTATAAAAACGATGTTCATATTGAGCCGGATCCGAAACTGGATTGGGCTGCGAATATTGCTCACATGATGGGCTTTGATGAATTTGATGTAAAGCGTTTGATGCGTTTGTACATGACCATTCACGCTGATCATGAAGGTGGAAACGTTTCTGCGCATACGACACACTTAGTAGGTTCTGCATTGAGCGATCCATATCTTGCATTCGCTGCAGGTATGAACGGACTTGCCGGACCATTGCATGGACTTGCAAACCAGGAAGTGATTGCATGGATACTTGAAATGAGAAAAGAGATCGGTTCAGATCTTCCGACAGAAAAGCAGATTGAAGATTACATTCACAAAACGCTTGCTGATGGTCGTGTTGTTCCGGGTTACGGCCACGCGGTGCTTCGTAAAACAGATCCGCGTTTTGCAGCGCAGCAGGATTTTTACAATCGTTATATCAAAGCTGTAAAAGGTGTTGATCCGCTTTGTGAAATTGTTCAGACGATCTACAAAGTTGCTCCACCTATTTTGGAATCAACAGGCAAAATCAAAAATCCGTGGCCGAACGTTGACGCGCACTCCGGTGCTTTGCTGATGCATTTCGGAATTACTGAATTCGATTTCTATACAGTGCTCTTCGGCGTTTCACGTTCACTCGGGGTTCTTGCCTCGTTGATCTGGGATCGTGCATTAGGATCGCCTATTGAGCGCCCGGGCTCGATCACTACAGAGGGAATTAAGAAGAAGATCGGCATTGTCGCGCAAGCTTAGGCAATTGATAAAACATATGAAGGCCCGTCTCGCAGTTGAGACGGGCCTTTTTTGCCCTCGTCAGGCAGTGTACTGACGGAATTTAGCTTAATTGCGTCAGTGTATTGACGGAAATTAGCTTAATTGCGTCAATGTGCTGACGGAAATTAGGTTATTTGCGTCAATACGTTGACGAAAATTGCTACATTTGGGGATGAGCAATGGACAAACCATAAAACGCGCACTGTTCGATTCGCTAGTGAAGAAGATGCTTCCGGGGAAAGTGTTGGTCATACTCGGGCCACGGCGCACGGGAAAATCGTTTTTGCTGAAGCAGCTATTGGCGGTGGTAAACGAAAAGCATTTGTTGCTTAACGGAGAAGACCATACAACTGTTGAGCTCTTGCAGAACAGGCGCGTAAGCAATTATAAAAAGATGCTTGGTGATGTTCGTTTGCTTATCATAGACGAAGCGCAGAAAATTCCGGGAATAGGCCTTGCGTTAAAGCTGATGGTGGATGAAATAGAAGATTTGAAGATCGTTGCTACAGGCTCTTCTATGTTTGATCTTGACCAGGATATCGGTGAGCCGCTTACGGGAAGGAAAAATACATTTTATCTTTTTCCGCTTGCACAAATGGAGCTTAACCAGCTTGAAAATTCAGTTGATATAAAAAACAACCTTGAAGACCGTCTTATTTTCGGGTCTTATCCTGAATTGCAGAAGCTGGGCACACACGAAGAGAAAGCTGCCTATCTGAAAGAAATCGTAAATTCTTATTTGCTCAAGGATATACTTGCGCTTGAGTCAATTCGTAATTCTACCAAGATCCATGACCTGCTGCGTTTGCTTGCCTTGCAGGTCGGAAAACAAGTCTCGCTGGAGGAATTGGGAAGGCAAACAGGAATGAGCAAGAATACAGTTGAACGCTATTTCGATCTGCTTGCGAAAGTGTTTGTGATCTATCGCGTGCAGGGCTTCAGCAGGAATCTGCGTAAGGAAATTGTGAAGACGAGCAAATGGTATTTTTATGATAACGGAATTCGGAATACCATCATCGCGAATCATAATCCATTGCATTTGCGTGCTGATGTCGGAGAGCTTTGGGAAAATTATTTATTGAACGAACGATTAAAATTCCAATCGTATAAAAATGTTCTTGTAAATAATTATTTCTGGCGCACGTATTCGCAGCAGGAGCTTGACTGGATAGAAGATCGCGGCGGAAAATTGTATGGATACGAATTTAAATGGAGTGAAAATAAAATTCCGAAAGCACCATCAGGTTGGAGTGAAAATTATCCGGATGCAGCGTATGCTGTGATCAATCCAAGCAATTATCTTGAATGGATTACAGGTGATGGCGGACTTCCTTTTGTTGAAATGCCAGCTAAGAAACAACCGAAAGACGCTGTAAAGAAGAAAACAAAAGAGAAGATAAAGGTTAAAAAGAAACTTCGACCGAAAAAAAAGCCGGATAGGAAAAAATAATTTCCTCTTGTATTAAGTCGTTTCAGAAAGTGTGGATTTTGGTCG
>JBKJMR010000540.1:0-2740 GCA_046596275.1 Bacteroidia bacterium
GGCAGGAAAGTTGGGAGAAAATGCTTCTGATGCACGCATCATTGAATTAGGAAAAGAAGTGGTGAAAGAGAAATACGGAAATCTTTTCGAGATGTATGAAAAGATCACCGGCGAAAATCCTTACGAAGTGCCGATGCGTATTTATCCTGCTGTTCACTATACGATGGGCGGCTTGTGGGTGGATTATGAATTGATGACCACCGTTCCCGGCATGTACGCTTTAGGTGAAGCGAATTTTTCTGATCACGGTGCAAATCGTCTTGGTGCTTCTGCGCTGATGCAAGGTTTGGCCGACGGCTATTTTGTAATTCCTTACACGATCGGTAGTTATTTGAATTCACAGATCCGTGATAAAGCATTATCGATCGACCATCCTGCATTTATCGAAGCAGAAAAAGGTGTTGATGATCTCATCAATACAATGATGAATATTAAGGGAACAAAATCAGTTGATCATTTCCACAAACGTTTAGGAAAGATCATGTGGGATAAATGCGGAATGGCCCGCAATGAAAAAGGATTGACAGAAGCGATTGCCGAAATCCGTGCGCTGCGTGAAGAATTCTGGAGAGACGTTCGTATTCCCGGCGATAAAAATGAAATGAATCTTGAGCTGGAAAAAGCAGCACGTGTTGCAGATTTCATCGAGCTTGGCGAATTGATGTGCATTGATGCGTTAAACCGCAGAGAATCATGCGGCGGACATTTCCGTGAAGAATTCCAGACTTCAGAAGGAGAAGCAGAACGCGATGATGCAAATTTCATGTACGTAGCTGCATGGGAAAATAAAGGCAATCACACGTATGAATTGCACAAAGAAGAATTGAAATACGAAGTAATTAAAGTGGCAGCAAGATCTTACAAATAATAATCGCCGTGCTTCCTTGTCTCCGTGGTTTTTCCATTGCGGCACATTGACACAGTGAAAAAAGAGTAACACTATGAATCTTACCCTCAAAATCTGGAGACAGAAAAACGCGAATGACAAAGGAAGTTTCACCACTTACCCTGTCACCGACATTTCCCCTGATATGTCTTTCCTCGAAATGTTCGATGTACTGAACGAGCGTCTCATCCGCGAAGGAAAAGAGCCGATCGCTTTCGATCACGATTGTCGCGAAGGAATTTGCGGTGCGTGCAGCATGCATATCAATGGCCGTTCACATGGTCCGCAAAAAGGAACTACGACTTGCCAGCTTCATATGCGCCAGTTTAATGATGGTGAAACAATTACCGTTGAACCATGGCGTGCAGCAGCTTTCCCTGTGATCAAAGATCTTGTTGTGGATCGTTCTGCATTTGATAAAATCCAGGCAGCAGGCGGATTCGTTTCTGTAAATACCGGAAATGCGCAGGATGCAAACTGTCTTCCTGTTCCGAAAAATGATGCAGATGCTTCGTTCTTCGCTGCAGCATGTATCGGTTGTGGCGCTTGCGTTGCGGCTTGTAAAAATTCCTCCGCAATGTTATTTGTCGGAGCGAAAGTTTCTCAATACGCATTGTTACCGCAAGGACAACCTGAGCGTGTTGACCGCGCATTGAACATGGTAAAAGAAATGGATGCGCTCGGATTCGGAAATTGCACACTCACCGGTTCATGCGAAGCAGAATGTCCGAAAGAAATTTCTTTGGAAACAATCGCACGTTTGAATCGTGAGTTTTTGCTTGCGACGTTGAAAAAATAAAATCTATTCATTGAATTAAAATCCCGGCAACTATTAATTGTCGGGATTTTTTTATCCTGAAAAATAACCCCGATGAAAAATTTCCTAAAAATAAGTTCGGTGCTTGTAAGAGTTAGCTGCTTGCTGATCATTCTCGCTTTCGGCGTTGGCTTTTTAATACGTTCTGTTAATCCCGCATTTGCCGGTGGACGACAGGAAAATTTTCCGAAACCAAAAAGTAGCGTTGGCCCGGAAGGACTAAAGATTTTATATGTGAACATTGACACCGTTGATTTGAAGTATAAAGCTTTTACAGATCTTTCTGACAAAGCCGGTGTCGCATATGAAGCTAAAAGTAATGAGTATAAGAAGAAGGCCCTTGTCGTGCAGCAGCGGTATGATAAATTAATCCAGCAATCCAACATGGGATTAATTACTCCTGCTCAATATAAGTTTGAAGAATTCTTAATTAATATACAAGTAAAGGAGATGGAAGTGATCGAAGCAGAGTTGCAGGAAATGGAGGAGCTCGCTATGCAACAAAATGCAGCGATTACAGATGGAATAATGCTTTATCTTAAATCATTCGGCATCGGGAAAAAGGTCGATTATATTTTGGCTTACGGCGGAACATCGGGTGTGCTTTACGCAAATCCTGATTTTGATGTAACAGATGAAGTTGTATCAGGATTGAATTCGCAATATAATTTGAAAGGAAAATAATAGAGCTTCACCGAAACAAATTCAATGAAGCTCTTTATTCGAAAAATTTTAAAGAGAGTGGAAGAAACTTATTTCTCCCCCGAAATTTTCTGCACCTTCTTCACCTGCCGCACACCACCTTCTTCATAGATGAGAAAATAAATTCCGTCCGCAACATCACTGATGCTGATGATCGGCTTTTCACCCGGCGAAAGAATGACTGTTTTTACCAGTTTAAGATCAGAAGAAAAAACAGCTACTTCATTTACTGTAATACTTCCCTGCGCAAAAGTGAACACACCATCATTCGACGGATTCGGATAAACGGAAGATGCTACTTCCAAAGCTCCCATAAATGTTACCGGAACAATTTG
>JBKJMR010000626.1:0-7642 GCA_046596275.1 Bacteroidia bacterium
CAAACATTAGCACTCCGCCGCGGCGGAAGCACATTTTTTTATTTATTCCAAAACTCCTGTCCGGCATTCGGGTAACGCTGTGCATGAATTGCCTTTACTTCAATAAAAAGCAATTCCCTGAACTGTTCGATATTTTCTTTGTCCGTCGCGGAAATAAAAATGCAGGGTGAATTTATTTTACTCATCCAGCTTTTTCCCATTTCATCTAAAGTAAGAACTGCTTTTTTCGTCGGATCAAGCAAATGTTCTTCTTTGGGCGGCTCACGATAAGCGTCAATTTTATTGAATACTAAAATGGTACGTTTATCTCCTGCGCCGATTTCGCTCAACGTTTGTTTTACAACATTAAGCTGGTCTTCAAAATTCGGATGAGAAATATCCACGACATGCAAAAGGATATCTGCTTCTCGTGTTTCATCCAGCGTAGACTTGAACGATTCTACTAATTGTGTCGGAAGCTTACGAATGAAACCTACTGTATCAGAAAGCAGGAAAGGCAAATTACCGATCACTACTTTTCGCACGGTCGTATCTAATGTTGCAAATAATTTATTTTCCGCAAACACTTCCGACTTGCTCAGCACATTCATGATGGTGGATTTCCCCACGTTCGTATAACCCACAAGCGCCACACGCACCATTTCTCCCCTGCCCTTACGCTGCGTTGCCATCTGGCGGTCGATCAGTTTTAAATCTTCCTTCAGCAATGCGATGCGGTCGCGGATATTACGACGGTCAGTTTCAATCTCTTTCTCCCCCGATCCGCCACGTGTTCCGGTTCCACCACGCTGCCGCTCTAAGTGAGTCCACATACCTGTAAGTCGCGGAAGCAGGTATTGATTTCGCGCCAACTCCACTTGAGCCTTCGCATGTGCTGTCCGCGCGCGATCAGCAAAAATATCGAGGATCAATAAATTGCGGTCGAATACTTTTTTGCCGGTTTCCTTTTCTAAATTCCGTTGCTGCGACGGAGAAAGCTCATCATCGAAAATGATATAATTGATCGCATTTTCATCTGCGAACTTTTTTATCTCCTGCACTTTTCCCGAACCGATATACAGACGGTTATCGGGATGCGGCAATTTCTGTGTAAAGTTTTTTACCGGGACAATGCTGGCAGTGCGCGCAAGAAAAGCAAGCTCTTCAAGGAACTCGGTCATTTGCGTTTCATCCTGCCGTTTATCAATTACACCAACAAGAACAGCTCTTGATTCTAATGGTTTGCTATCTGGATTTTCTTTCATATCAATGTGCTGATTCTTTCCACTTTATATATCGTTCCGGCAGAACAGCAATCAAGCCGATTTTTTTCATTTCTGCTTCTACTTTTGCTAACAAACGATTTCGTTCATCTTCCGTAAGCATCACCTGTGCATCATTTTCTACATAATACATTCCTTCATCGTAGATCAAAACATCAGCGTCATCCGTTTCAATCACATCAGAATTTATAAAATAGATCCGCTCCTCATCGAAAAACGTCATTCCCCTCTTACCAAGAAAAATAATTTTCTTCTTCCGGAATATGCTGGCAAATGCTCTCAACAAATTTCGTGCTGATATCATACTAAAATTTTATTACCACATTTCCTCCGCCTTACTTCCTCAACGATTCCGCATATTTTGCGACCGCTTCAATCTGCACCGCATTAAGCTCGGGACTAAATGCTTTCATCGTGTTTTTACCGGAAGTGATAATGCCGACAACAGTTGCATGTTCAAGCGTGCTCGAAGAAAGATCCGCTGCACCCATTGTATTTTGTTTTCCGTCTGCACCGTGACAAACCATACATTTCTCTTCGTAGAGCACACTTCCGTTTACAGAAGCACCCACAGCAGGCGGAGAAGACGAAACAGAATCAGCTTTTGCTTTTGATGCAGCATCATTTCCACACGACTGCACAAAAACAAATGCACATGCGGCAATGGAAAAAACCAGGAATATCTTTTTCATAAAAGCTGAAATTAAAACCAATTATATCCGGCAAACTTCTGCATAAAAGGCCACGGGATCATTGCAAGAATAATCACTAATCCAATAGTGAAAAATATAGCAAGGCTTTTAAATTTCGCTTTGCTTGAAGCTCCACGTTTTGCTTTGGAATAACCGACCGTGATCAGAATAATTGCAATCAGCATCATCACGCTGTGCTCCATTCTGAAAAAACGATAAACAGATTTTATACTTTCATCTGTCGTGTCGATTGCCTGGTAATATTTACCGATAAGGTACAATACAATTCCGATCACCAGCTGAAGATGCATGCTGATCAATGTGAAAAGTGCCAATTTTTTATCTCCGGCAGTAAACACTTTGTTCCCCGACATCCCGGAAAAAGCTTTAATAATTGTCACAAGCAGCAGGATCAAAGCGATCCAGCGTAACCCGGAATGTGCGTGGTGTAAGATGTTATTCATAGCGTTTGGATTTGTCCGCCCAAAATTAGTGAAAATCAGGGTGGTCTTACCGCTTATCAATGTTCTTTAGCGTTTACCCGTGTTTTAGCTATTTTAGGGAGTAATCTGCATCTTAATTTCCTACTTTTACCTTCCTCAGATATCTCCTCTATGAAAAATATTTTCGCGATCCTGTTCGCCTTGTCAACAATTTATTTACAGGCACAGAATCCAACCTTTCCTGTTAATGGCGCGCCGGATAATCGTCATACAATTTTTGCTTTTACAAACGCACACATTCAGGTCGATCCGGAAACGATTGTCGACGGAACGATGCTGGTACAAGATGGTTTTATCATTGGTATCAGTGCGGGGGAAAAAATCCCTAAAGGCGCAATTATTTATGACATGAAAGGAAAATGGATTTATCCTTCATTCATCGATTCTTATTCTACATATGGAATGCCTGAAATAAAAAGGAGTCCGTGGTCACCTTACAATCAAACAGAAAGTTCGCGTGCAGGCGCTTTCGGATGGAACGAAGCATTGAAGCCCGATAATGATGCGTCAAAAGTTTTTACTTCAAATCAAAGTGCAGCAGAAGAGTTCCGCACACTCGGATTCGGAACAGTGATGACGTTGGTAAAAGATGGCATTGCACGCGGAACAGCAACTTGTGTTACGCTGAATGCAGAAGACGGAGAAAATAGGGTGATGCTGAAAGACCGCGCTGCAAATTGTTTTTCGTTCGATAAAGGTTCATCGCGGCAGGATTATCCTTCTTCGCTGATGGGCGCAATTGCATTGATCCGCCAGACGTATTATGATGCAGAATGGTATGGCAGCGCAAAAGTAAAACCTGAATTTAATTTAACGCTTGAAGCATGGAATGCCAACAGGATGCTTCCGCAGATCTTCGAAACAACAGATAAATGGAATGTGCTGCGCGCAGATAAAATGGGCGATGAATTTAAAGTGCAATATATTTTCAAAGCCAGCGGTAACGAATACCAGCGTATTGCAGAAATGAAAGCTACAGGTGGATCATTTATTATTCCGCTTAATTTCCCAGCAGCCTTCGACGTGGAAGATCCGTACGATGCAGAATTGATCGGTTATGCGGATCTGAAACATTGGGAGCTTGCACCGTTAAATCCATCGGCATTTG
This sequence comes from Bacteroidia bacterium, assembly GCA_046596275.1. Lineage (GTDB taxonomy): Bacteria > Bacteroidota > Bacteroidia > Palsa-965 > Palsa-965. The sequence continues at coordinate 3,566 of JBKJMR010000626.1, forward strand.
AAAAAAACAATATTCCTTTTGCAATCACATCTTCCGACCTGAAAGACAAAAAAATGTTTTGGGGAAATCTGCGCAAAGCAATTAAATACGGCCTGACAAAAAAAGCGGCGCTTCGTGCATTGACAGTTACACCTTCCACGCTTCTTGGCATCAGCGATAAAACAGGAACGCTGAAAAAAGGAATGCTTGCGAATTTCATTATTACAAACGGAGATGTTTTCGAAGACACTGCTATCATCTGGGAAAATTGGGTGAAAGGCCGTCAATATATTCTTCGTGATTACCGTGCGCTTGATATTCGCGGAACATACAATGTCGTTTTAAGTTCAACCCAGAGAGCCGATATTGATTTCAAAAATCGCGTACTTAAAATTGAAGGTGAACAAACGAAAATGAAATCTGTTTTTGTAAATGCAGATTCTTCAAAGACGAATGTAAATGTTACGCTTGCAGGAACAAATGTGACCATCACTTACAATTCTAAAACGTTGGATGGTGTTATTCGTTTATCGGGCGTTGTAGATGCGCAGACACGGTTCATGAGTGGACGCGGACAATTGCCGGATGGAACATGGATTGACTGGATGGCGACACAAACCGGAAAATTTTTTCCGAAGCCAGGCGAAAAAGACACAACGAAATATTTCTACCCGACATTGGATGAAGTAATTTTTCCATTCGCGGCATACGGAAGAACAAAAGATGATTCCTTGCAGATCGACAAATTCCAATCGAGCTACAATTCGATCCTGATTACAAATACAACGGTCTGGACGAATGAAGCAGACAGCTTGCTTCTGAATACCGATGTCCTGATCGTTGGCGGAAAAATTTCACAGATCGGAAAAAATATTGCTACGCCTGCAAAATGTATGGTGATTGACGGCACGGGAAAATATTTAACGCCCGGAATTATTGACGAGCACTCACACATTGCAATCGGTGGTGGCGTGAATGAAGGAACACAAGCTTCGAGTGCAGAAACGCGCATAGGTGATGTTATTTACCCGGATGATGTACAGATCTATCGTCAGCTTGCGGGTGGTGTTGTGGCTGCGCAATTGTTGCACGGCTCAGCAAATCCTATCGGCGGGCAATCTGCAATTATCAAATTACGCTGGGGCGCTGCTGCAGAACAAATGAAAATTGATTATGCCCCGGGTTTTATCAAATTCGCTTTGGGAGAAAATGTCAAACAAAGTAACTGGGGCGATTTTAATACCACGCGTTTTCCGCAAACACGTATGGGTGTGGAGCAAGTGTATTATGATTATTTCACCCGTGCAAAAGAATACGATGCAGGCTGGAAAAAATATAAAACACTTTCTCCCGGTGATAAAGCAAAAACCGTTGCGCCCCGCCGCGACCTCGATCTTGAAGCGGTTTCGGAAATTCTCGCAGGCAACAGGCACATCACCTGTCACTCGTACGTACAATCTGAATTGATGATGTTAATGCATGTTGCAGATTCGATGGGATTCAAAATAAATACATTCACGCACATTCTCGAAGGATTTAAAGTGGCGGATGAAATGAAGCTGCGTGGGATCGGCGGATCAACTTTTTCGGATTGGTGGGCTTACAAATACGAAGTGAAAGATGCGATTCCGTATAACGCTGCGATCATGGCCCGTATGGGAATTACAACTGCTATTAATTCCGATGATGCAGAAATGGCGCGCCGCTTAAACCAGGAAGCTGCCAAGTCAATGAAGTATGGCGGTATGACTGAAGTGGAATCATTCAAAATGGTTTCATTGAATCCCGCAAAACTTTTACATCTCGATCAACGCATGGGAAGTATTAAAGTTGGCAAAGATGCTGATGTGGTTTTGTGGAATAATAATCCGACTTCTATTTATGCAAAACCGGAAAAGACAATTGTAGATGGAAAAGTTTTGTATGACATCAATGAAGATGTAAAGTTGCGTGATGAAATGCTGAGAGAAAAATCGCGTATCATCCAGCGCATGATTTCAGAAAAAAACGGTGGTGCGCCGACACAAAAAGCAAAATACCGTAAGCCGCATCTTGCAGATTGTGATGATTTTATTGAAGACGGAAGTTATCTGATGGAGCAATGACCTCGATTTTTTCGTCAGCCTTCGATACACTTCCTTCGACAAGCTCAGGACTACTCAGTCTGACAAAAAAATCGAAATGTGACAATTCAGAAGATCACCAGAATTTCAAATGAAAAAAAATAAAATGAAAAATATATTTGCCTTCTTCCTTCCACTTTTTTTACTGCCGGTAATTTCTTCAGCGCAAATGCCGGTTCCTGCAAAGAAACAAACGAAGAGCATTCTGCTGATGAATGGTACTGCACATCTTGGTAACGGGCAAGTGATCCAGAATTCGGTCGTCGGATTTAAGGATGGAAAGATTTCGTTGGTTGCTGATGCGACGGTAATTCGTTTGGATAAATCTGCGTGGGATACTGCGATCGATTGTTCGGGGAAACATATTTATCCGGGTTTCATTGCGCCGAATTCTACTTTGGGATTGACCGATATTGAAGCGGTGCGTGCGACAAATGATTTTCGTGATGTAGGAGGATTTAATCCACATGTGCGTTCGCAGATAGCTTACAATACTGATTCAAAAATTAATCCGACTGTGCGTACGAATGGCGTTTTGCTTGCGCAGGTTACACCACGCGGCGGAAGAATTTCGGGCATGTCGAGCGTGATGGCGCTGGAAGGATGGAACTGGCAGGATGCAACGGTGAAAGCAGATGATGGTGTGCATTTAAACTGGCCTTCTTATTATTCACGCAGCTGGAATGAAGAAGATGGCTATAGCGCTTACACGCAAAATAAAGATTACGAAACGCAGCGACAGAACCTCGAGAAATTTTTTGCTGAATCAAAAGCGTATGCTGAAAATCCGGGAACAGTAGAAACAAATCTTCGTCTTGCAGCCATGAATGGAATTTTCACCGGCGCAAAAGTCCTCTACGTCCACGCCGATCTTTTAAAAGAGATTGCAGAAAGTGTTTCGTTCGCAAAAAAATTCAGCATCACACGCATGGTTATCGTTGGTGGTTCCGACAGTTGGAAATGCACTGAACTTTTAAAGCAGAATAATATTGCGGTAATGCTTTCGCGCGTGCACAGCCTGCCTTTGCGTACGGATGATGATGTTGACCAGCCTTACAAAACCGCAGCGCAGCTACAAGATGCAGGTGTACTTTTCTGCATACAAAATGAAGGTGATATGGAAGCATCGAATGCAAGAAATCTTCCTTTCCAGGCCGGCACATGTGTAGCATACGGATTAAAACCCGAGCAGGCGATTGCAGCTTTAACTGGAAATTCGGCAAAAATTTTGGGCATTGATAAATTAACAGGAACGCTTGAAATAGGAAAAGATGCGACGCTTTTTGTTTCCGACGGTGATGCGCTGGATATGAAAACGAATAATGTGAAATGGGCGTTTATACAGGGGAAAAAGCTCGATCTGAGGAATGAGCAGATTGAATTGTATAAGCGTTATGAAGAGAAGTATGGGTTGAAGGATAAGTAGGGATGACTTAGCACTAAATCCGCTTCAACAACCGTTAGGAATAAAAAAATGCAAAATGCAAAAAGTTGTTGTTGGGATTACTCCTTACTTCTAATAGGCTTTGGCATGAAAAATATTCTGAGAATTAATTTTAATCGTAAATCTCTTTTCTATGTCCAACACCTATTACCTCGACCACAAGAACATGGTCAAAAATATCGTAAATGATTCTGTAATCACCTTGTCGAATCCGGTAACTAGGACGACCTTTTAATTTTTTGAAACCAGGCGGTCTAGGATTTTGACCAAGATTTATAATCGCTAGTTTAATTTTTGAATAGTCCGGTTCTTTAAGCTTTTCAAGGGTTTTAAGGGCTTTCTTATTGATTGTTACTTTGTAGCCCATGATTTTTTCTTCCGTTTTGCATCAATCATTTTAAAAGCGAGTTCAGCAGGAATCGATTGTTCTTTAGAAGCTTTCACCTGATCGTAAAGACGAATATCCTCAAGCTCTTCTAAGTCTTCAAGCATTTTTTTATATTCCTTAACGGGCAAAACCACGGCAATTTT